>JBBQSL010000001.1:0-62986 GCA_038213895.1 Kiritimatiellales bacterium
CGTGGTCAGAACCTTACAGTGAATGACGAGTCGAAGAGTGTCTGCAAAAATGTGTTGATCGGTGATGTCTGGATTCTTGGCGGTCAGTCGAACATGGAAAGACCGTTTACGACCTATCCGCGACTTCTACCGATTATTCGGCAGGCCAACCATCCGCTCATCCGCGTCTCTTTCGTCGACTGGCCGAGGGAGTCCCCGCAGCAGAGTGGTGTACCCCAGCCCTTGCTGAACAATCCGGTGATGCGATATTCCACATGGAGCCCGTGCACGTATCAGGATGCGGATTCAGGAGCCCGATCTCTTTTGGATGCCTTGTCGCCTGCCGGGTATTTTTTTGCCACCAATTTAGTGGCTCACACGCAGGTTCCCGTCGGACTCATTATGGCCTGCCGAGGTGCCACTAAGGCACAATGGTGGGTGCCGGAGGATACGTTGAGCCGCTTCCCTGAGTTGTCATGTTATCTTGACTATGCAGATTCGAATACGGCTTATTTATATAATTCCATGATCTATCCGATTCGTAAGTTTACCGTTTTTGGTGTGCTATGGTATCAGGCCGAATCAGATAATCAGCTGCCCGAAGAATACGGATTGTTATTTCCGCGTTTGATTCAAACTTGGCGGGAAAACTGGGGACAGCAGATGCCGTTTATCTTTGCGTCGGTTTCATCATTTGGGTTTCCGAATGATTCATGGGCCTATCTTCGCGAGGCGCAGGCGAAGGGTCTGTCCGAGCCGCATACCGGCATGATCATGACCTATGATGTTGGGGACTACGTTGATATCCATCCTGAAGATAAGCAGGCTGTTGGCTATCGGTTTTTTGTGAAAGCCCGGGAGGTCGCATACGGTGAAAAAATACTTTCCAGCGGATCTATTTTTGATCACTTGATGGTCGATGGGGAAACGGCTGTTGTCCATTTTAAAAATGTCGGCAACGGATTGATGGCCAGCAAGATCTCTATGCCGAAAAACAAAGAAAAAACAGAATTCGTTACGGCGAATTCTGACGTACTGACTGGATTCACTTTGTGTGGGCCGGATCGGGTTTTTCATCCGGCAGAGGCTGTCCTCCAAGAGGAAAATACCGTTGCTGTCCGGAGTCTGGATGTGAAAGAGCCGATTGCTGTACGGTATGCTTGGGCATCTTTTGCCGTAGCCAACCTTTTCAATAAAGAGGGGTTTCCTGCCGAAGTTTTTCGAACGGACACCTTCCCTGTTCCGCGTTATACCCTGCGGCCTAAAACTGGAGTGTCCGTCACGGCGGACGATCCGGTGTGGGGGCAGGAAATGTTTAACCTTCGCTATGATTCTTCAGATAGTTTGGTGCAGGTTGGTAAAGCGGCTCCGGGCGTCTGGAAAAGCGCAGGAAATATTAAGCTGACCGGGACAAAAGAATGGAAAGCGTGCACGTTTGAGATCAACGATGCGCGGTTCGCAAGGCAATGTAACGGCTTTGATCTGCGGCTTGATCAGCTTGGGAACGACACTATTAACGGCAGCGTGTATGTGGTGGAAAAGAATAAAGGGGAATGACGTATGAGCATGCGACAGGAATTCATTGAGTATGTAAAAAACGGCGGGGATCGTCCGGTGGTTTCGCTGCAGATCGGAGCTGGCGCGGGGTTCGATACGAAGCTGGCTGGCAAAGAGTGGGTTTCAGAGACGACGCTAGATGACCTGATCGTTGCGTATGAAAAAGCCGAGTGCCTGCCGCTGTTTAACATCGCGTTGTCGTTTGACTTCGTGCCGCAATTCAAATGGGAAAAGTTTGATCTTCCAAGCACGGGCGAATCCCGAAATACGGGAACCCGCATGGATACTCCATGTGGCGAGCTGGTCTGGAATTTTCGTGAACAAAAACGGCACGGAATTACCCCAACCAAATATCCGATTGATCCGGATTCAAATCTCGATGTGGTGAAGTGGTATGCGGAACAGGTTTATGAAAACATCGGACGGGTGAGTCAGGTGCTGGCAGCCCCCTTGAATAAATTGCAGCCGCACGGTGCAGTTTCCGTTCAGTGGCCGCTGCAACCGTTCGAACTGTTCGGCCTTTCTTTTGCGGTACCGCAGTCGGTGATGCTGATGGAAGATCCAGAATATTATCGCGGACTGTGCGACATGATCCGCGATATCAATATCGATCTGATGACGGAAGTATATCGGCTCGGCGCGGATTTCGTCTTCCTCGGTGGACCCGGCGTCGAGGCGGCTTCACCGATGATCTATGAAGATTTTCTTATTCCGGATTCAAAAAAAATCACGGATGCCGCCCATGAACGGGGAGGGCTGATCTATTCGCACATCTGTTCGCCGGTACAGCCTTTTCTGGACAAGGGATTTTACAACCGGATGGGAATTGACCTGTTTGAGACACTCTCTCCGCCTCCGGTCGGTAATGTCGCGGATCTGAAAAAAGCTCGGGAGTTTTTGCCGCGCGAAATGTGTACGCGCGGCAATATCGGGCTGGACATTCTCTTGAACGGAAGCCGGGAGCAGGTTGAACAGGAAACTCTGAGAATTCTTGAGGCGACGAAAGGCTATAAACACATGGTGGCCGCGTCCGATTACATGTTTTACGAAATCCCACTGGAAAATGTGAAAACAGTGGTGGAAACCGTCCGGAATTATCGCTGAGTTTAATCTGTCTGACTGGGGATTAAAAAAAACGCGATTTACTGAAAATGTAAAAGAAGTATTGATGGTGATCCAAAAGTGGTATATATAATGAATTATGTTTTGTTTTTGAGGGGATAACGAATGGGTCAAATGAAGGGAGAACGGTTGATGCGGGGGATTAAAGCTTTCAAGATAGGGATTCTGTTTTTTGTACTTCTGGGTATGTCCTGGATGGGTTCGGCAGAAACGGTAATGCTAAAAAACCCATCAAAAATCGTGGTTTTTGATGTCTGGAAATATTTCAAATCGGAAGAGATTTCTGATGTCCGTTATCAGGCGGACATTCTCTATTTTCTTACTTCCTTGCAGGGGATTGTAAACCGTGACGAGCCCCGCCTTTATCTGCTCGCCGCGCTTTCCCTGTTTGATCTGGAATCCAAATACCGCGGAACGCCCGAGGAGAAAACTGTATCGGTCACAGAACTGGATGTTTTTTGGCTGGAGTGGATGCAGCAGAAGGGATGGATTCAACCGGAAACGATTATACGGTTGAACACGCTGGAAGAGGTGCTTTCCTGTTATCAATCCGAAATTAAGGGATTAGTGCAATGGGATGTGTCTGTGGGAGCTACGCTGAATGCCGCATTGATGGCGGCTGGCGCGGAAGATCTGCTACCGGTGTCGGATCGCCTTGCAGACGGTGCACTCCGGAACTGGTTAAGCAAAAATTTTCCTTCGTTCCAAACAAAGTTGAATTTAAACGGAGTTTTTAAAGGTGGCACGAACACTGTCGCGCTCGACGGCGTTGAGTTTAAAAGTTGCGGGTCGGCGAAAAACGATGTGTATCGCTTTGCCATCGAGCGGTTCCTGAAACCGAAAAAGCTGAATTCTGAATGGATGTGGTATAACTGCGACGGCTATATTTGGAGCGCTCCGGGACGGTGGAAGGCGGCGGCTTATGGACGCGACCTGTATGACCGTCTGGGCGACCGGGCGCAGTTCCAGCATAACGGGCTCTATAATGCGGATTACTGGGTCAGCAAACGGGCGATTTTTTTGGATCTGTACCCGTGGGGAGATTCGGCGCCGTCGGATGACCCAACTCAGCGCATCGGCGAAGATCTCAAGACGTGGAACGATATTCTGGAGCTGTCGTATGAGCAACGAAACGGAAAGTTCGGCGTTGCCGGCGGGTTTCTTACATGGTGGGTAAAATACACCAAGATTCAAGGGGATCCGCATGATCCAGTGCCTGGCGAGCATCAATTTATTTCGTTACTTTCCTCCTACAACATGGCGAACGAAGGGGATGCCGCTTTTGGAATTGCAAACGGCTCGTTTTTCCAGCACATGCCGAAGATTGATCAGAAAGATTGCCAATGGACGTACCCGAAGCCGTTGAAGCTGGAGTCCAATACGACCTATGTTGCTTTTTGCATGATGGATTATGACGGATCGGCGTGGCTGAACCAAGCAGCGGTTTCGATCTACCGCGATCCAGCACGCGGTAAAATCCCCTTGAACTGGTGCATCAATCCGGTTTTGAACGAGCGGGTTCCCCACGCCTTTCAGTATGTGGTTGAGAATCGCACGCAACTGGATTTCTTTGGTATTGAAACTGATGGCGCAGGCTATATTTCACCATACTATCTTCAGCCGGGAACACGTGCGGGCCGAATACAAACCAGTGGAATAGAAGCTTACGAGGAATTCGCGCAGACTCTCCACAAGCGGTTTGGTTATCAATATACTATTTTTTACATTACGTCCAAGGCGGAGGATCCATGGCTAAAAATGTGCGCTCGAATTAATCCGGCGGGTTTCGGTGTGCATGTTCCTTCCCCGCCGTTATCCGTAGGTAAGGTTCCGGTCGTAACATTGAAGTATTTTTCTGTTCCTGATGTTGTAAATGGAGTTTTTTCCCGAGCGCTGGAAAAGGTTTATTCAAGAAGCACGAACGGGAATCCGGATAATTATTTCGAGGCATGGCGCTGCATTCTTTTGACCCCAACCCAGATCACAACGGTCGTAGAGGCGATGGAGAAAAAGTATCCCGCCGCCAATGTAAAGATTGTGGATTGGCCCAACTTCCTCCAGTTGAGAGAACAGTGGCTGGAGCAACGACCTGAAAGACGATAAAGAAATATGCGTGCAGATAGTAAAAAAGAATTTCATGTGGTGTCCCACACGCACTGGGATAGGGAATGGTACCAGTGCTTTGAGGTGTTTCGATTGCGGTTGGTCGATCTCATAGATCACTTGCTCGAAATTTATGAGCAGTATCCGAACTATGTTTTTCATCTGGATGCGCAAACCGTCTGTCTGGAGGACTATCTAGAAATTCGTCCTCATCAACGGAGCCGGTTGTGTGAGCTGATCGCTGCTGGGAAACTTTTGGTCGGACCCTGGTATGTGCAGAATGATTTTTATCTTTCCAGCGGAGAGGCCACTGTACGCAACCTGTTGATCGGGTCCCGGATAGCGGCAGAATTCGGCTTCTGTGATCGGATTGGATATACGCCGGATCAATTCGGTTTGATCAGTCAACTGCCTCAAATCTACAGCCAGTTCGGCATAGAGTTTGCTGTTTTTGGACGTGGCTATAGTTTTTACGAAAAGGATGTCGGGGGTCAATATGTCCGTTGTGTAAAAAATGCGGAGCTCGACTGGGAATCTGCCGATGGTTCCGTTGTTCATGCGGCGCATCTTCCGAACTGGTATAACAACGCGCAGCGGTTTTCGGATGATCCAGCTCGCGCCCTGAGCTACCTGAACCATATCAATGACCTGTTGGAGCCCAATTGTTCCACCCCGCAGCGGTTACTGATGAACGGGGTCGATCATCTGGAGGCTCAAGAAAACCTGCTTCCGATTCTCGATCAACTTCAGAACGAGCTAGGGGGTCGCGCGGCGATTAAACAATCGACATTTGCGGAATACACCCGCAAAGTTTTTGAGGGTCTAAAAGGCAGGCCGGAAGACCGGATTCAGGGCGAGTTGAGGTATGGCCGTGATTTGGAGATTTTGCAGGGCACCCTGAGTTCTCGTCGATATTTGAAAGTCCTCAATGCCCGCTGTCAGAACCTTCTCGAACTTGAACTTGAGCCTTTGTATGCAGGACTGAGTCGCCGGACAGAAGGGCGGGTTCCGTATCCGGCGGATATGCTTCGGTATCTGTGGAAAGAGCTGCTGAAAAATCTGGCGCACGACAGCATTTGTGGGTGTAGCACTGATCGGGTTCATCAGGATAATGAAAACCGGTTTTTACGGATTCTGGATGCGGGGGAAGATCTAAAACGCCGTGGTTTGCAGGCCCTCTTAAATCGGATCAGCCGGAAAGAGTTCGAAGAGAATGAATTTCTAATTGCGGTTGTGAATCCGCTACCGTTTCCCCGTTCGGAGTTAGTAATCGCAAATGTACGGCTTCCACTGGAAGATCAGATCGCTGGGTTTGAACTGATTGATCCGGAGGGACGACCGGTTGCGGTTGAGATTGTTTCTTCGATTAAGCAGAATCGGATGACGGTGTCGCCGATTAACCTTCCCGGGCAGATGGCGGTTGAGGAGATGACGATCCGGTTTTACGCCGAACAAATTCCACCTTCCGGATATGCGGTGTACCGGTTGCTCCCAGCCGAAAGCCAGCCGCACGTGTTGCCTGCCGCAGTGTCGGGTGTTGCCGTGATTGAAAATGAATTTTTGTCTGTGAAGGTGGTCGAGTCTGGGCGGGTTGCCCTGCATTGCAAGGAAAGCGGAATAACCTGGGAAAGTATTTTCTCCTTCGAAGATGTCGCTGACCAGGGTGATTCCTACTGTTTCTTTTCCGGGAGCCGTCCGGAGGATATGGATTTGTCTCAGATTCGACCGGATATCACCTTGATTGAGAAGAGTGAATTAAAGCAGTCCGTCCGGCTAGACTATCGGTTTGAGCTTCCCGTTGCATTTGATCGGTCGGTATTGAAACGTTCTGTGGAGACGGTTGAAAACCGCCTTGTCATGGAACTTTCATTGAGCAAGGGTTCCCCACTACTGGATATTCGCGGCGACGTGGGAAATGCCTCCAAAGACCACCGGCTACGTCTGCTGATCCACACCGACGTGGATACAGATCGTAACCTCAGCAGTCAGCCGTTTGATTGCATTGAGCGTCTTCGTTATCCCGAACAGTCTGATTTGAAAAATGATTGGGTTCAGCCGAACAACGGATGGGTGTCGGTGAGGAACCTACACCAGCAGTTCAGCGTGCTGACCGACGGGGTGTATGATTATGAGCACCTGTCGGATTCCCGTCATTCGCTCGCATTAACTTGGGTGCGTTCCACGGGGCGAATTACAAACGATTCCTTCGGTTTAGCATCGAACGGGGTGGTGCCGGCTCCGGGTTGGGCCGCCCCCGAAAATCAGTGTCTGCGATCCATTCCGTTTCATATTGCGCTTCGCCCCGGATGGGTTTCCCCAGCGGAGTTGTTTAAAGAGCAGCAATGCTGGGCGTCCCCGCTATTAACCGGATTTGATTCGGCCAATTCGCATCGCTTTATGGGGGGGCGTCCCTGTTTGCAGGCCGCAGATTTAAGCGAAACATTTTACCGGGATCTTCCGTTAGACGAGGTCAGTCTGCCGCTACGTGACGCTGGGCCCGAAATAGGTGGAGACGTGGTCTTTTCGGCCTTCAAGCAGGCGGAAGAGCGGCACGGATATTTGTTACGATTTTTTAATCCATCTTTCGAAACCAAGACGGTTTCATTGAATGCGACAAGACCTTTCCATGAAATGACACTGGCGGAAACGTCGGATGGAGTATCCCGGTGTGAAGAAGAGGGCTGCGAGCTGGAAGTTCCCCCTAAACGAATTATGACCGTCAGAATATGACGTTCTTTTCAGTCATAAAGGTAAATACATGACATCACGCGAAAGAATGCTGAGCGCACATGAGAATGGCCGCCCGGATCGCCTGCCCTGCCAGGTTCATGGATGGATGCCATACTATCTGAAGAAATATCTTGGGGGCATGGATGAGCCCCAAACTCTGCACCACATACTCGAAGCCATTGTAAAAAAAACACTGCACGTGACGGAGATGTGGGAGCATACAGCGGCAGATATGGTTGAGGTAGGGGGGGGCGCGGGGTCGAGCACTGTAATCGGTCCGGACTTTTATCGTGAGTTCGGGCTCTCTTATGATCAGCGTCAAAACAAGTTTTTTTTTATCGGGGGGTTCGACCAGAACGCCGGTTTTGAGCGCGGAACACCGAAGGAGGTTCGGAGGCTTGTATTCGAGTGTTTTGAAGCCACCAAAGACCACGCGGGCTACATTCTGTGTCCGTCTGATCATTTCTTTCATGGCGATCCCGCCTGTCTTCACGCATTCGCCGAAGCAGCCAGAGAGTGTGTATATTAATGACGGATGATATAGAATAAAGTCTTAAAAATGACGCTTAACAGAGCATTTACAGGCCGATGTTGAACAGGAGTGTCTATGACTATAAAAAATAGGTTTAAAATAAATAGTCTTGGCTTGCTGGCGCTGTCTGCCGCCTCGGTGCATGCGGTGACGACTACTGCCAAACCAAATTTTCTGATTATCATGGCGGATGATTTGGGCTCTGGCGATTTGGGTCTTCATGGCGGATTTGCTCCGACACCGCATCTGGATAAGCTGTTTCGTTCGGGATTGGTTTTGGAAAATTTCATGGTGAACCCGCTCTGTTCGCCAACTCGTGCCAGCCTGCTGACCGGGTGTAATCCGCTTCGCTTGAACCAAGGCCCGTATGTGGACGGGGAGCTGAATCCGTCAGTCACAACATTCGGTTCCGCTTTTCAGAAAGAGGGCTATAAAACAGGGATCTTCGGCAAGTGGCACAACAGTCAGGCTCCGGTGTTTGACAGTAGCAGGCCGGATGTGAATGACTTCGGGTTTGATGAATGGGTCGGGGGCTATGGCGGAGGATTCGATTATTTTACTAAGGTCTGGCCGAATAACGCAACGACGCCTTGCTGGTATCATAACCGTACACATATTACGAATGATATGGAATATGCTACCGATAAATTAACGGACTGTGCGATTCAGTTTATGGAGTCCAATCGGGGCGGAAACTTTGTCTGTTATCTGCCTCATCTGGCGGTTCACAGTCCGTTTCATGCCACGAGGGAAGACCTTCAGAGAGTGCCCGCTGAGCTTATTGAAGCAGCTGGCGGGCTTCGCAAGTGGGAAGAGTATTATAAGCTGGAAAATCAAAGCGTTTTCGGCGGGAAACTGCAGGAAGCCTATGTTCGTTTGACGGGAGATCACTCCATGGATTCCATTAAGGGAACATTGACCGAAGCGGATATGAAGGTGCTTTATGCAGCGATGTTGATTGGTTTAGATGACAGTGTTGGCCGGTTACTGGCTTATCTGAAAGAAAGCGGGTTGGAAAAGAATACGGTCGTCTGGTTTTTCAGCGATAACGGTGGCGCACAATATTCATGGGTACGCAATCAGCCGTTGCGCGGGGGGAAAGCCACCATTTGGGAAGGCGGCATGCATGCAAGAGCGGTTGTCTGCTGGCCGTCCGCTGGCTGGGATCAGTACCGGACATTTGACGGGCTGATGGGCAGTCAGGATGTTTATCCCACCTGTATGGCGATGGCCGGTTTGACAGCTCCGAATGCGAACGAAATTGACGGGAAAAACTGTTTGGCCGCTATGGAAAGCAATAAACCCACTCCCGTGAACGCTTATTACTATTTATGGGAAGACGGAGATATGATCCGCACGGCAAAACAGAAGCTGTTCCGCTATTTGAACCGGACAGAACTGTACGACATAGAAAATGATCCCGGTGAAAAAACGGATATCTCTGCACAGAAGCCGGAGACAGTTCGGGAGCTGACGGATCAGCTGAATGAGTGGATGACCGCACATAAAATTAAAGGCGGACATCTCCCCCAACAGGCCGTGCAGGATACGGCGGATCAGCCGCATCTCGCGCCGTTGCAGGTGGAATTCGTTCAAGATGTTTCCTGCAATAGCCCCGCCGGCAAAACGGTTCGGCTTTGCACGCTTCAGCCTTTCCATGTGCAGACTGGAGATCAGCTGGAGTATGACATCCGTTTTGATGAGTCATCAAAGACTTCCGGCGGACACGTAACGCTGCACCGCGCGACCGGGCGACCCTTTTTCTTGAACCGATCTGTCGATCAATTTGGGACTTCGTTTTCAGCAGCTTATTCGTACGAGGATGCCCGTGGCAAATGGGCACATCGGGTTGTCGGCGTCGGCCATGGATGCCCGGAGACGGTCAACGTTCTTGAATTTCTGCTGACCGGTGCGGATCTCGGAACTTATCGCTTTGAGCTGGATAATATCCGGGTTCACCGCCGCGACGGATCGACACAGATTTTCTGGGCGTCCGGCAAACCCGCATCCGGGTCGTCTGCCCCACAGGAAATTTCCGGGCTTAAGGTCACGTCAGGAAGCAAACCCTTGTTTGCGCTTGCCGGAGGCAGTGCAAAAGCAAGCATTACGGCGGCAGACATCACTCCGGTTCAGATAAACAGCCCCGAGTGGATCGGGGCGACGGACGACCTGTTTCAAAACGCAGAGATCACGGATTCCAGCTCGATCAATAAAAGAACCTCTGTCAACGACTTGTTCAGTGGGACGCGCCCGGACACCAAACCTTACGCGGTCTTCGAAGACACGGTACCCGGAGCCGTCAACTTTGTTGATTTCCGCTTGTCGCAAGCAGTCGATCTAAACCGGGTAACGGTCACGTTGTCTGCTGAACCGGTCGAAGCCGGGCCGGATAAGCGCTCGATTAGTCGTCTGAGATTCTTTGCATCCGGTTCAAGTGAGACGCTTGCCGAAAATCTGATCGCGGATGTGCCGGTGAATCCGGAGTTTCGAGAAACGTACGGCGGTTCGGGTTTGGCCGTTTCAGTGAAACCAGGGCTAAAGGACGTGCAGGTTTTCCGGATCGAATTTTTCAGCGGAGGTGCACCGGGTCTAAACGGCCCGCGCGTGGTGGAAATTGATGGATTTTGAAACGATTCGGTGAGTGAAGTTTAACGGCGTTGAAAGGGACATGAACATGAAGGCTCTGTGCTATTGGGATTACGGAATCATTGTACTGTATTTTGTCGCGCTGATTTTTATCGGACAGGTGCTGCGCCGCCGGGCGACGTCAAGCATGGATGATTATTTTCTGGGCGGGCGGAAAATGCCCTGGTGGCTGCTGGGGGTTTCCGGAATGGCGGCCTGGCTGGACATGACCGGCACGATGCTGATCGCATCGTTTCTTTTTATGCTGGGTCCGAGAGGTCTATTTATCGAGTTCCGCGGAGGTGCTGGTCTGGTGCTTATCTTTCTTCTGCTCTGGCAGGGAAAGTGGCATAGGCGTAGCGGATGCATGACGTTAGCGGAATGGATGATTTTCCGTTTCGGGGATAATTGGGGAGGGCGTCTAGCCCGGGTGATGGCTGTTATATCGACGATCATTTTTATTCTCGGCCTGTTGGCCTATTCCTTTTTGGGTGCGGGCTTGTTTCTCAGTATGTTCCTGCCATTTGCTCCGTGGGTTTGTGCATTGATCCTGCTGGTTGTCACAATTATTTATACGGTAGAAGCCGGATTTTACGGGGTGGTTGTCGCGGATGTGTTTCAGATGGCGATTGTTGCGGTGGCGACGGTATATGTTTCAGTAACTGCATTTTTGAAAGTTGGCACGGTCGAGTCGTTTTCAAAGCTGGCAGCGGATGTGACCGGGAACATGCATTGGATGTCGTCACTTCCTGACCTCCATACGGCGATGCCTGCGGGGTATGAAGCCTATAACGGACTGCTGGTGATTTCCTTGTTTTATCTAGTAAAAACGATGATCCAAGGCATGGGAACCGGAGCTGAACCGAAATATTTCGGAGCCAAAAATGACCGTGAATGCGGCTTGCTGAGTTTTCTAGCTGGCTGGTTGATGTCGTTGAGATGGCTGTTGATGATGGGGTTCGTCGTGTTGGGATTGTTTTTGGTTCACCGCCTGTTTCAGGATCAGTCCACCACGGCTCAATCTGCCGAATTAATTCGGCAACATGCCAACGGGATCAGCGCGGCCGGTTGGCCGAATCTGATCAGTGAGTTGATGAATCATCCAGACCGGTTCGGTGCTGAATTGATTCAAGGGCTTCAGGCGATTCTGGGTGACGACTGGGCGCGCAAACTTTCTTTAGTCAGTTTTGAAGGCACTATTAATCCTGAGCGAATTCTTCCGGCCGTTTTGTTGATCGATATTCCGTATGGACTCCGGGGGCTGATTCTCGTTGCGCTGTTGGCAGCGGCTATGAGTACGCTGAACGCCTTTATTAACATGGCGACGGCCTATTTCACCCGCGATGTGTATCAAGGCTATATGCGGCCGAAGGCTTCCACGCGCGAACTCATGACGATTAATTATATCGTTGGCATCCTGCTGGTCAGTATCAGCTTTCTGATGGCATTTTCGGCAAAAAACATCAATGACCTCTGGGGCTGGCTGATGATGGGCTTAAGCGGCGGGTTGATTGTTCCGTTGGCGTTGCGCCTGTTCTGGTGGCGGTTTAACGGGGCCGGATTCGGCATCGGCACATTTGCCGGGTTGCTCGCAGCAGTTTTGCAGAGAATGCTGATACCGGGAATGCCTGAGTGGCTCCAGTTCACAATCATTTTGTTGATCGGTCTGGTCGGCAGTGTCGCCGGAACCTATCTGACGGCACCGACGCCCAAAGAGGTGCTGGAAAAGTTTTATCTCAAAACCCGCCCCTTTGGTCTGTGGCGGCCTCTTGAATCCTCGTTGTCGGAACCGGAACATCAGAAAACGCGCCGTGAGCACAAGCAGGATCTTTTGGCGCTTCCCTTTACGTTTGTGTGGCAGGTGACCTGTTTGTTGCTTCCGATGCAACTGATCATTCGGAGTTATTATGATGCTGTCATTACGACAGGTCTGCTTTTGATCAGTCTGATGGGGATGTATTGGTTCTGGTATCGCAATCTTCCCGCAGCCAATTATTACGATGACTAAACCCTTTGCCGGAGTTGTATAAGAAAGGAAAAAATGAAGAAATCATTCACATCAATAAAACCGTTGACACAACGGATATTATTTAAATCTGCACTTGCAACCGGCTTCGTCGCGGGCGTTCTTCCCGAGGTTGGATTGGCGCAGCAATCGACAGGAAAACTGCCGAATATTGTCGTGATTCTAACCGATGATCAGGGCTATTCCGATGTCGGGTTCAACCCGCTTCACGGCCCGGGAGTCATTACCCCGAATATAGATCGCATTGCACGAGCCGGGGTGGTTTTCCGGCAGGCGTATGTGACGGGCTCTATGTGCCTTCCGTCCCGAGCCGGCCTGCTCACCGGCCGCTATCCGCAACGATTCGGAGTTCATTGGGCTGAGCGTGCAACGCAGCCGCAACGCCTGATTGCTGATTATCTGCACCAGGCGGGTTACAAATCCACTGCGTTGGGAAAGTGGCACGAGTCGGTCGATATAGCAGGGGATGGGAATCCGGTCGAACGAGGCTTCGACGAGTTCTACGGCTTCAATGCCGGTGGGCGCAACTACATGGATCTCTCGAATACGGCCTTTGATTTTGCGCCGCTTTACCGGGGGAAAACCCGAATCAAAAATGAGACAGGCTACCTCACATTCCGGATCACAGACGAAGCGGTTGATTTTATTAAGCGGAATAAAGAGAACCCTTTCTTTTTGTATGTTCCTTATAACGCCTTGCATACTCCGCTTCAGGCGCATATCGAGGACATCGAACGTAACCATCAGTACACCCAAGATCCGGCGCGTAAGATCCTGCTGGCCATGATGAAGTATATGGATGACGGGATTGGTAAAATTCTCGATACACTGCAGGCGGAAGGCTTGTATGACAATACGCTGATTTTTTTCCTGACAGATAACGGCGGCTCAGTCGTTGCTTCTCATGCTGAAAACAATGGACTCAGAGGTTGGAAACTGGAACATTTTGAAGGCGGTGTTCGTGTCCCGTTCGTAGTTTCTTGGCCAGCGAAAATTCAAGGCGGGCGATTTTTTGATGCGCCGGTGTCCAGTCTCGATATCCTGCCGACCTGTCTGTCCGCCGCTGGTTTGCCGGTGCCGGCCTCGTCTGAACTGGACGGGTTCAACCTTCTTCCGGCACTCGACGGAAAATCTCCTACACCGCTACCGGAACGGGATTTGTTTTGGTGGTGGAAGAGCGGCCCAGCCGCACATGCTGGCGGTTGGGCTATCCGATCCGGAGACTGGAAGCTGATTCAGCCTCCTGGTAAGAACCCCGGCCCACAGATGCTGTTTAATTTGACTGATGATCCCGCAGAAACCAATGATCTTGCCGGCAAGGCTCCGGAAGTGGTGCGTAATCTCCAGAAAAAATTTGAGAAATGGTCTGCCGCAGCCGATGCCGATGCGTCTGCCATCTCTGATGCGTCTGCTAGATCTGATGAGCCTGCGCCGCTTTCCGTCAACGGCGGTGAGAGAGGAATGATTTCAAACGGCGGGTTCGAAAGCGATGCCGTCGGCACAGCCAAGGGCCCGGGCTATGGCGGAGTCAGCACCTCTACATTTAAAAACTGGCGTTATATTGATAACAACGCCGATGTTGAATTTAAAGCTTTAGTCGTTGACGGTGGGTCGGAAGGATCCCATGCCATGCGATTCGATTTGACCAATACCCGGCGAAGCCGCGTTGCAAAATATGGTCTTGACCGGGACAGCGCCAGATGTCCGGTGATATATGGCAAGGCGTATGATATCCGCTTTGATGCTTCTCTGCTGGGCGGAGCCGGAAAAATCATGCTGACGGTGGCGGAGCAACATGGCCAGGAGTTTTTTGGTCAGACGGCTTATGAGTTTGTTCCCGTGACGGACTTCTCCGAGTTTAAGATTGAAAAGTGGACTCCCTTAAACCCGGCCACAACCGGAATCAATTTGATCTTCAGGCCGGTGACGGACGGCTCGGTTTCGGTAGGACTGGATCGCATCCGACTCATGATGCTTCCTTGATAGAAAAAAAATTAAAAAACATGATGAAACAAGCTTGACGCATACCATAAACGGTCTACTATATTAAATATATTCATTAAGGTTTGGGTAGGATGAAGCGACGGATCAAAACTGAAAAGGAGATTAGTCAATGAAAAGAATAAGTCAGATTCAGAAATACGTTATCGCATTGTTAATGCTGGGTAGTCTTGTTGCGCAGGCGACTGATTATACGTGGAAAGGTGGCGGTACAGTTCCCAATGCATGGTATGGGGGAGGCAACTGGTCTCCGGCGGTGGTACCCACAGCAGCCGATACGGCGATCTTCGATGCGACCAGCACAGACTACCTCACGATAACTCTAAACAATACTGCTACCAATTACCTGATGGCGAATATCCGGCTGACCTCGCCGGGCGGTAATGTCGTTATAACGAACGGAAATTCCGCTCGCCTCGGGAATGTTGATATGTCTGCTGCAACGAAAGACCTTACTGTTATCAATACGTCGATTAACGGACGGCTCGGACGGAATACGGATGCGGCTCTGGCTTTCAACGTGGCGTCTGGTCGTACGCTTACGTACAGCTGTCTTGGAAGCCTTTTGGTTGATAGGAATATGACGTTGAACCTGACCGGTTCAGGTACGGTGAATATGCAGGTTCCTAGTTTTGATATGGGGCGTGAGCAGACTGTTGCTACCTCTCCTAAGGCAGTCACTACGGTGAACATATCGGCCGGTGAGCTTTCTGGGTTCACAAACTTCCGGATGTGGGGCATCACGAATGTAGTGAATCAGACCGGCGGGTTGGTTTCGATCGGCGACGGCACTAGCGGGTCGCTAACAATGGCCCAGAGCAGCACAGCGAACGGGTACGACAACACCTATAATCTGAGGGGCGGAACCTTGCGGTTGGAAAAGGGAGTAAACGTGAACACAGCTGCCAGTTCAGGCGGGAAAACCACCCTTGTCTTTGACGGTGGAACTCTGGAGACACTGGCGGGAGGCAATACGTATATTGCTGGCGGTACTGTGGCCAACGGCATCGATGGAGTGCGGATTGATGCGGCAGGCGCGATTCTGAATATGAACAATACATTTTCAATTTATCCGAACATCACCGGCACCGGCGGGCTGACCAAAATCGGCATAGGGGCTCTGTATCTTCAAGGAACCAATAGCTATACCGGAAATACGTTAATTAGTGGAGGACTTTTGTCGATCGGCGCAATGAAATCGATCGCCTCCACCAATGTAACGGTGGCGAGTGGCGCTAGGTTGTATCTTAATAACAGTACCACGCTGAGCGCCCTAACGGATTTGATCATCGCAACGGATGGTCTGGTCAATTTGGTGTTCACCGGTACGAACGCAATCAACCGCCTTTCTCTGGACGGCGGAAATAGCTGGGTCGCCCCTGGGGTTTACGGCGCAGAGCACTCTAATATCGGCAGTACTGGGGTTCTTTTCGTTGCTATTCCTGAGTCGGCAACTTTGGGGCTGTTTGCTATTGCCAGTGGATGTATTCTGCTGCATCGGCGATGAATGATCCAGTAAAGGGCAGTTTTTATTCATTTCATCCCGGAGTCTGTAAGTATTGGCACCGGGGTGATTTTTTTTGATGCGGTTTTTATGATTCGGCCTGGAGATGAGGAATAAAGATGAAATCGATTAATCGGCGCAATTTCCTAAAGACGACCGGTACTGGGGCTGTTGTGCTCGGCATACAGGGCGCATTAGGGACGGCATATGCTGCCAAATCATTGGAGCAGCGAGGCTCCTCTGGGCAACATCCAAATGTGGTTGTGATTTTATGTGATCAACTGCGCAGTTTTGCCTTAGGTTGTTACGGAAACCAGTTTGTTCAAACTCCTCATATTGATCGGCTGGCACAGAACGGATTCCGGTTCGAACTGGCGGTGTCCAATACGCCGGTTTGTGTGCCCGCCCGGTCTAATCTGCTGTCGGGACAATACAGCAGAACCTGTGTGGGTGCACGCTGGAATGAAATGAGCACCAACCCGGCAGATAAAGTGTTTGGTCGGAACAACCGAGATAAGTTTAATGACAAAACCTTGCCGGAAGTTTTTAAGACGATGGGTTACCAAACCGCTCAGATCGGAAAGTGGCATGTGGATGCACGCCCGTCGAAGATGGGTTTTGACGAAAGTCTGGTCACCGGAAATCAGATTTTCACAAAAGGAAATTTTTCAAAAAATGAAGAACGTCCGTATCCGGTTCCCGGATTCACCACAGACCATGAAATCAGTCAGGCACAGGATTTCTTTGCTGCGAATAGAAACTCAAATAAGCCGTTTTTCCTCTATTACAATATCATTTCCCCGCACATGCCGATTCTCGATGTTCCGTATAAATACTCACAAATGTATAACCCCGAAAAGGTTCCATTGCGGGAAAATGTCTGGAAAAATGGCGTGCTGGCCCGAAATGAGATCTGGTTTCACATTTATATGTGGCAAACGTTCTATGATAAAAAATTTCAGCCGGTAACGACAAAAATACCTCCGGATTTTACGCTGAAAAATCTGACCGCGCTCTATTACGGCGCGGTGACCTGGGTGGATGATACCGTTGGAGAAATTGTGGCTTCGCTGAAAGAAACTGGACTGGAGGAGAATACACTGATTGTGTTCGCGTCGGATCACGGCGATATGCTGGGCAGTCATCACCAATGGAATAAAGATCGGCTTTACGAGGAGGCCATTCGCATTCCTATGATTTATAACTGGCCAGGCAGGATCAAGCCGGGAGCCAGCGAGCGGCAGGTTGCCTCCCTTGTGGATGTGATGCCGACCTTGCTGGATCTGTGCGGTGGCGAAATTCCATCCAGTGTTCAGGGGCAGAGCTTGAGGCCTGTTCTCGATGGGAAAATCAATCACTTGGATCGGGACTATGCCATCATCGAGACCCCGTTCCGTGCTTTGGGGATCAGAACCCCGACTCATTTATATGGTGTTCTAGTGAATGAGGACGATACCGCGATCGAGGATGACCGGTATGTTTTTTATGACTTAGAGAAAGACCCGTATGAACTCCGCAATCTGGCAAAAACAGGGCAGGAGCAGGTCGTTGCAGCGGATTTGAAAGAAAAGCTGATAAACTGGTATCGGGAAACGGCTAGACTGACCGGGGTGGAGTATCAGAAATGGAACAGCCAATGGTTCAGCCAGTATGATGAATAAAACGATATTGAAAGTGGATTGAACCAACTTAAAAAGGAGTGACTGAAAAATGAAAAAAAGGATGACATTATGCCACGTAGCGTTATTTTGCACCTGTGTGTTCGCTGAAAATTTAATAGTCAATGGAGGCTTCGAAGAGACAAGTCCGATGACCATTAAGCGGATTCCTCCCAAAACAGTCTCCAATGAAATCAACGGATGGCGGGTTTTTAATACCGATGCAGAACATGTTGCGGTTTTTGAAGTAGTTTCGGATGAATCTCTGGCCAGTGAAGGATCCCGTCTGCTGAAAGTGACCACGCAAAAAGCAACAGCAGATCGAAAAGATGTTGGAGTTGATACGGCGCGTCTTGCCGCTTCCAGCTTGATTGCTATTCAGGCGGGTATGACCTACAAGCTGTCTTTTGATTTGCGACATGTTTCCGGGGAAAACTCGATTCTTTTCTCTATCAAATCTTTTCCTGATGGCAAAGCGCCTGAGCAGGAAGCGTTCGACAACGACAATGGAGTTCTCACCCCGGCTGAGGATAAATGGTCCAGTTATTCGTATTCATTTACTCCCCGAATGAACGGATATTTTTATGTCGGGTTCCGTCCTAGAAAGGGTCAGTGGCCGGTTGATCAGGTATTTTTACTTGATAATGTGGTGCTGTTAAAAGAGAAAATAAACTGAACGTCTGTTGCAAAAAAAGAGTGTGGAATGAAGCGCAGGGAATTTATTAAAAAAACAGGATTTGCCGGGGTTTCTGCATTTGCGTTTAAAGTAGTTGGGAAAACGATTCAGCGGCCGAATCTTCTGTTTATTATGACTGACCAGCAACGCTGGGATGCCATGAGCTGTGCGGGAAACACCATTCTGCAGACGCTGAATCTGGATCGGCTGGCGCAGGAAGGGGTTCGCTTCGGACTGTGTAATTCCCAGTGCCCGGTCTGCGGTCCAGCGCGGGCATCGATGTTAACCGGTTGTTGCATTGAAACAACGCAATGCCGCACCAATATGGATGCGCTTTTGGATCATGTCGAAGCGGTGCGACCGTTAAAAACCTATGACGAGATTTTAATCGATTCCGGATATAACGCTGAGTACTACGGGAAATGGCATGCACCGAATGAGCATTCAACCCGATACAGGAATGGCAATCGGCATGAATGGACGCAGGAATATCTTCGGTTTCTCCAGCAAAATTATCCGGCACCGCCCATGAAGGCTGGCCAACTGGTGGATTCGACCTGGAGCCGCTATCCGTATACTCCGAATCCATTGGATGCCCGATATGCAGCTCCGGGAGATCCCGAGTCTAAACTGACACGCCCGCTGGCTCAGCCGGACTGTCACGGAATTTCTGAAATGCCTCTGGAAGGCTCCGCCACCGCTTTTCAAGGTCAGCAGACACTGGATGCACTGGATCGGTTGAACGGCGCACCGTTTTCGTTGACCTGTTCGTTCCATTTTCCGCATTCGCCCATACTGCCAGTTCACCCCTACGCCGACCTGTTTGATCCAAAAGAGATGCCGATCCCCGTTAGTCTCCATGATCCGATGACCAACAATCCCTATATTGACGCAAATGGACGGCGCGGGATGCCGGAATACAGTGATCCGAATAAAATCAAATACATGATTTCAAATTACTATGCTTTGGTGAAGGAAGTTGACGATTGGATCGGTAAGATTCTCAACAAGCTGGATGATCTGGGGCTAACGGAAAACACTTTGGTGATCTTTACCTCTGATCATGGCGAGATGCTGGGAGCTCACGGCATGCGGGAAAAAAATGTGTTTTTGGAAGAGTCTGTGCGCGTGCCGTTGCTGATGCGTTTCCCAGGCCGGATCAAACCCAGATCGGTTGTTTCTGCCTCGGTTTCGCACATTGATCTGTTTGCAACGATCAACGACTACATGGGATCCGGAACGCATTTTTCGAATGGTGAATCCCTCCGCCGGTATATCGAAGGAGAGGCTTCTAAAGCCGATCCGTTTGCGGTAGCAGAATGGCATTGGCCTAATCTGAACCCAGCGAACATTATGATCCGTACCGCCGAATGGAAGTTGATGATGCCGTACGATCCCGCCTCCAAGTCGCCAGCCGCGCTTTTCAACCTGAAGGATGATCCGTATGAAATGACCAACCTGATTGGATCGAACCCGCAACGATCCAGCTATGAACAGCAGGTCGAATCCCTTCGTGCGCAGTTGGTCTCCTGGTGTGAGCGGGTGAATCATCCATATACAGACCATGTCAAAAACCGTCCTTTGTTGTAAACGGAGGCTCGGGGTAATAATCGTAACATTTTTCGGGACGGTAATCGCCCGTTGATTAAGTAGTAGGGGAAAAATCAGAATGAAGATCTCCAGCAGGATGTCGTCGTTAAAGAAAACCGGATGCGCAGCAGCGGTCGTAACCGCGAGTGCCGTAATTTGGCCGCAGCCCGTTGTTGCTTCAGAAAATCGGGAAAAGCCGAATATCCTTCTGATTTTAACTGATGACCAAGGGTTTCCGGATGTAGGGATCAACGGACATCCTGTTTTGAAAACGCCCAATATGGATCGAATTGCCAATGAAGGGGTGCGGTTCACCCAGTTTCAGGCCTGTGCGGAGTGTGCGCCGACCCGTGCGGGAATTATGACCGGTCGCAATCCATTCCGGGTCGGGGTCACCTGTACGTTTCTCGGGAAATATTATTTAAAGGAAGAACAGCGGACGATGGCGGATCTATTGGGAGACGCGGGCTACCAGACCGCAATCATCGGCAAATGGCACTTGGGAGAACATTATCCGTCTCGTCCGCAGGATAAGGGGTTTGAATACTCATTTTTTCATCAAGGAGGCGCGCTGGGTCCTTTCCAGAATGTACCCTGGGGACAAAGCTATTTTAACGCCGGATTTGTGTGCAACGGCAAGCCGGTGCAGACAAAAGGATTTGCCACTGATGTGGAGATTGACGAGGCCCTGAGCTGGCTACAGCAGCGGGATACCACCCGCCCGTTCTTCCTCTATCTATCGACCTCGGCACCGCACAGCCCGTATACGCCCCCAAAAAAAGACATGCAGCGCTTTCTGGACATGGGCTGGAATGCCCATGTTGCAGGATTTTACGGGTTAATTGAAAATCTGGACCGCAATCTAGGCCGGCTTTTTCAGTTTATGGATGAGACCGGACTCAGCACGAACACCTTGGTGGTTTTCATGGGAGATAACGGCACATCTATCTCCCATATGCCTCATAAGGATGACCCGCAACCACTCTGGAATGCCGGTCTCAAAGGGGGGAAAAGCTGGGGCGACGAGGGCGGAACCCGAGTGCCCTGTTTTGTACGATGGCCCGGAAGAATCCAGCCGGGACGCGTCAGCGATGAGCTTGCGGCCTACTACGATTTTCTGCCGACATTTCTGGATGTTGCCGGATCGCAGCAGCTCACTCCCTCTTCAGCCGAGGGAGTCAGCTTGAAGAATCATCTGCTACATTCACAAACGACGCTTCCCGATCGGATGATCTGTAACATGGGTCATTTGTTTATTCCGCCGACAAAAGATTTTAATAATGTGGATTATCTCAATCGGATTAGTGTCCGGTCGAAAGAGTTCCGGATGTTCAGACGGAACAGCCTTTATGATGTGCAGGATGATCCGGGTGAAACCGTTAATCTGGCGGCAAAGTATCCGGAGGTTTTGCATGAGATGGAGAATGCGGCGACCCGTTTCTGGGAGGAATCCAAGGAGACAGCGATGGAACCGATGTATATCTATGTGGGATCGCCGCAAGAACCGGTGGTGATGCTCACGTGTGTAGATTGGCGACCCTTGCAGTCAGGTCAAGAGGAGTCTGCAATCCAGCCAATAGCATTCTGGATGGGACAGGGCATGTCGCAGCAGATGCTGGCTTGGCAGAATCGAGGGGTCTGGCCAAAGAATCTGGAAGATAAAAAAGAGCATCTGAACGGGTTCTGGAATGTATATTTCACTCGGGCGGGAACCTACGAATTCCGAGCTACCCTGACGCCGCCGGAAGTTCGAGATCAGGTTCATCTTAAAGAAGGAATGGTTCGGTTGAAGATGAACGGACAGACCGTCTGCGAAGCACCGGTGAATTCCGGTTCGCAGGAGGCTATTCTCCGGTGGGATGTCGAAAAACCTTTTCGGGGTGAGCTTCAGGTTGTCTGGAGCGGGCAGTTGCCGTTTGATGCGGAACTCGGAGCCTTTGTCTGCGATGTAGAGAGGATAAGGTAAAAAAATCAAGACAATACGTCAGATATACGTTGTTGCACCGCTACTGTTGGGTGTGGTGGGGTCGGGGGCGCAATGCGGAGAGTTTACGTTGCATCAGGACATGCCGTATCTGGGATCTAAACAGCCGAATATTCTTTTCATTGTTGCTGACGATCTGGGATATGGCGATCTTGGCTGCTACGGGAATCCAATTGTTCAGACTCCCAATCTGGATGAGTTAGCAGAAAACGGAATTCGCCTCACGCAGTGTTACAGTGCGGCTCCTGTTTGCGGTCCAAGCAGGGTTTCTCTGCTGACCGGTCGCTATTCGGAGCGTTCCGGTTACCGCATGGCTCTTGCTCCGAGGGTTCGGGATTCTTCACTGGAAGAACCCTGGATTATGCGTCAGCTTCAGGAAAGCGGATATGTCACCGGAGCATTCGGCAAATGGCATATCGGCAGGATGACCCTCAAGGAAAGAGGATTCGATGAGTGGACAGTTACTGCTCCTGGGGGTTGTACCGACTATTACGATTATCAGATTTACCGCAATACGGCTGAAAAACCCATGCCTTCCAGCGGCGTATATGCCACCGAGTTTCTGACGGATGAAGTTTTGAACTTCATCAATCGTCATGACGGACGGGAAGGGAAAAAGCCCTTTTTTATTTATCTGGCCTATACTGCGGTTCATTGGCCATTGCAGGCTCCTGATGAAGAGATTGCGCCATACCGGAATAGGGGACTGCCAAAAGGAACAGAGATTATTTACGGAATGGTTACGTGCATGGATCGAAATATCGGTCGGATTTTGGATGCATTGAAAACAGACGGTCTTTTCGACAATACGCTGATTGTTTTCACCAGTGATAACGGACCAGAAATGATTCCGCATGAGGGGCTCAGTCGAAAAAGATGGAACGGTGGATTGGCCGGAGAAAAGGCGTTTGTCCTTGAAGGAGGAATTCGCGTGCCGGGAATTGTTTCATGGCCCCTGAAAATCCCCCGCAAAGGAATCGTTCTGGAAGACGGGATGAACGGGATTGATTGGGCCCCGACCCTGCTTGATGCGGCCGGTGTGAAACCGAAGGGGAAACCGTTAGACGGTGTCAGTTATTTGGAAGCCCTTAAAGGGGGAGACGTGACGCCCCCGGCACGGTTCTGGTGTTGCAACTACGCTTACTTCACCTCTCTGAGTAACGCGGCAATGCGTGACGGAGACTGGAAAATATACCGTCCGCGTATCGTATCGCTAAACCGCTGGGGATCTCGGGAACCCGACCCGCCAGTTCCGGATCCAAAACCCTGGCAGCTGTTCAATCTCGCGGATGATCCGGGAGAAACCGTTAATCTGGCAGATAAATATCCCGAGCGTGTTGAGAAAATGGTTCAAACGTTTGACCGCTGGTGGGAAGAGATGCTGCGCGATAATGAGCGGATCGGCGGCGGGATCCCAGGACCATTGATGTGATGGAGCTGATTCGCTGCGGAATCTGCTTGGCGATGTCAGAGGGTTCGACCTTTTATTTGTTTTAGAAGAAGATGGGAAAGTTGAGCTGTGAGAGATCTAATCGAATTTTTAAAAGAAAATAACACGCGTTATCGCCAACTTATGAGTGGGCAGCGTCCGGATTATGCTCCGTTTCGTTTCTGGGCGGATAATTTGTTGATTTGCAGTTTTTCTGGCGTGCCGCTGGCATCATTTTATTCCGACTTCGAAGTACAGCTTAATGCACAGAAACTATTCAATAAACGGTTTTACGGAATGCATGACTATACCGTGTATGCAGGCATTCCCGATCTGTATTATGACACTGAAAAATTCAAAGCGGACTTTCCGGCTGCTCATCCTTCCCGGTTTCTCGAAGACGGGCTGGGAAACTTCGATAAATATTTTCAACGGAAAAAAGTTGCCGATCTTTCGGGTGTAAAACGTTTGAGAGAGGGCATTGAGTTCTTCCGACGAAATCTTCCTCCCGATGAGTTTGCGGCTTATTATCTTGGTGCCTGGGGGGCAATGGATTTGTTCTCCGTTTTTCGCGGAACTAAATCATTTTTTATGGATCTGTATGACGAGCCGGAGCAGGTTCACCGGATTTTTGAATATTTTACAAAACGTTCTCTCGAAATGATGGAGTATGCGGAAACGCATTTCCGGCCACTTAACGGAGATAATATTTTGTATGAAAAGGTTGATATCGGAGAAGATTATTGCGCGTATCTCCCGCAGGATCTTTTCGACGAGTTTGTGATTCCTTATACTGGGAAAATTTTCGAATGCTTCAAGGGAAAAGTATGGCGAAGCCTGCACACCGACGGCGACATTCACATTGAAGATATTCAAAAAATTGCCGAAACGGGATTGGACGAGCTGATGGGATTTACCCCGAATGTAGATATAGCAGAATTTAGAAAAGCTCTTCCGGATACCGTTCTGGCAGGCAATATTCACCCGATACATGTTATGATGAACGGCACTCCCGATGATGTTAAAGCGGCAGCTAGACACTGTTTTGAAACGGCTGGACAGGGCAGGAAGTTTGTTTTGTGCACTGGCGGTGCCATGTCCGAAAATACAAAGCCAGAAAACATCGATGCTTTCTTTGAGGCGACTTTTGAGATTTGTAAATATTAGTTTAAGCAAGGAGTAAAATATGAATAAGGCGATAAAAACATTTCATGTGGTTTCAGGGACTCATTGGGATCGGGAGTGGCGCTTCACAGCCGAGCAGTCGCTATTGAGACTGGCGGAGCTGGTGGATGAGTTGCTTGAGGTGTTGGAAAAGGGGCCCGAGTATAAATGTTTCCTGCTCGATGGCGGAACGGTTGTCATCGAGGACTATCTCAACGTCCGCCCAGAAAATGAATCCCGTTTAAAAGCCCTGATTCAAGCGAAACGTATTCAGAGTGTCATGTGGTACACCTTGCCGGAGATGTCCAGCGTTGCTCCGGAGGCGTTGATTCGCAATCTGTTGATCGGCAAGCGGATGATCGATGCATATGGCGGTGCAGTGAATGCTGGTTACACCGCCACATCGTATGGTCAGATTTCCCAGCTGGCCCAGATTTATGCTGGGTTCGGGATGAAATCAGCGTTGTCATACCGCGGAACGAACAAGCATCAAATCCCGCCGGTCTGCAAACTGGAAAGTCCGGACGGATCGCAGATCTTCCATTTTCGATGTTTCGACGAAGTCACTCGCACCAACTGGTTTTTCTTTCCGCACTATATGCTACTGCTGGATAAATATCCGCGTGATCTCAGCACAAAGTGGAAGGACTCCGACTGGCCGCTGCATATGGCCGATGACGGATTGTATGAAACCGCCTTTCAGTTGAAAAACGAGAGTTATGCGTTCAATACGGATGCGGATAAAATTCGCGAAGCAATCCGCATGCTGGGCATGCAGGCAGAACCGCAAAAGGTCAATAACCAGTTCCTTGCGTTAAATATGGAAGACAATGCCGTCCCGTATAGCCGTTTGCCGGAGCTGATTGCTGCCTGCAATCAGGAGCAGGATGAATACCGGATTGAACAGTCGGGTGTTGACGACTATGTCGAAGCCTGTCTTGAGGGACTGAACACGGATGAAATTCCCGTTCATCAGGGCGAAATGCGGTACACGCTTATTGAGGCCGGTTTTAACGGTTTGTTGGGAGCGACCCACTCTTCGCGCATGGATCTGAAGCTCGAGAATGATCTGGCACAGCGCGAGTTGATCCATGTCGCGGAGCCACTTTCTGCCATGAGTGCCATGCTGGGCGGATCCTATGAAAGCTCTCTGTTGCATCGGGCCTGGCTTTATCTGCTGAAGAATCATGCGCACGACAGTATTTGCGGAGCCGCGATTTCCGATGCGCATCTCGACAACCCGTTCGGCTATCGAGCGGCGACGGCTATTGCCAGAGAGTGTTCGCGCAAAGCCTGTGAAGAAATCTGGGGGCAGATCGACAGTGCCGGCACATTTTCCGCTGGCGATTTGACGCTGACCTTTTTTAACACGCTCCCGAACCGGAGAAAACGAATTGAGCAGATCGTGCTTGATACGCCGCGTCCAAACTTTGGAAGCTTCAAGGTAGAGGCCTGTACCGGGGTTGGCCCGATTGTGGAAGGATTTGATCCGGATGCGATGTTGACGTTCCAGTATTTTGATCTCATTGACGAAGAGGGGAACAAAGTCTCTTATACGATTCTGGATCGGGAAGACATTGATATGGAAGTGGAGCGCAAGCTCGATTCCAATGCCGCAGTCTATGACATTCTCCGCAATCGTCTTCTCATTGAAATTGAGTTACCGCCCATGGGCTGGAGGACACTGGCGGTCAGGCCGCGCCTGCGAGAATACAATCGTAACCCTCAATCTGCTGGGGAGCGAGCCTTGATTGCTGCACTCGACGGAACGCTCGAAAATGAATTTGTCCAAATTAAAATCAACGTCAACGGAACGGTGGACCTGACCGACAAAGAAACCGGGAAAAAGCTCGAAGGACTGCATTCTTTTGAGGATTCCGCCAGCACGGGAAACGCGCATAAACATAAAGGGACGCTGCGGGACTTTACCGTCAGCAGTTTGTGCAATAGCGCTCGGATGAGTCTGATCGAAAACAATGCCATGCGGGGCATTTGGAAAGTGGATCTGGATCTTCTGATTCCGGATCGTGCGGAAATAAACGCAAAAGACCGTTCGGCAAATACGGTCGTGATTCCGGTTTCGACGTTCATTTCTCTGGAAAAAGGTAGCCGCAGGGTACAGTTCAAAACAATAGTGGATAACCGAGCCAAAGACCACCGGTTGCGCGTCTTGTTTCCGACCGGAATCAAAACCGACTTCGCGTTTGCCGATAGCCCGTTTGACGTGGTGAAACGCGAAATTCTATGGAATGATACCAAAGACAATATGGAAGGATTCCATCCGTATCAGCCAATGCAGCGGTTTGTTACCGTCAGTGACGGACAGTCTGGGGTGTCATTTATGAGCAAAGGAATGGGGGAATATGAGGTGATTGATGACGTCCGCCGGACGTTAGCCGTTACGCTCTTGCGCACTTCCCGCGTAACCATGAAGGCGAATCGCGGACAGATGACGCCGGAGGAAATGGAGCACAGTAACGGCCATCAGATGCAAGGCCGTTATGAATACGAATACGCTTTGTTGACACATTCGGGCAGTTGGGCGCAGGGCACTGTTCATTTGCAAGCCGACGATTTCCGTGTACCGGTACGGGTGTTGCAGGGAGTTCCAAAGTCCGGAACCCTTACCCCGCGCCGGTCGCTGATTGAAATTGAAGAAAGCGACCAAGTGCAAATCTCTGCTTTTTATAAGAGCGAGCAGGCTGGAGGATATATTTTGCGGTTATGGAACAGCAGCGATTCAGCACTTAAAACGACAGTTTCATTCGGCCTTAATATTCAATCGGTTCGAATAGTAGCGCTGGATGAAACCCGGGAAATTGAACAGCTTAAGCTGATCGAAAATAAAATTCAGGTCGAGCTGAAGAAAAAACAAATCACGACGTTGCTACTAATGTGATGCAGCCTGTGGGGGAACCGTCTATTTACTTTGCCGTTTTGCGCTTTTCGGCGGAATATGGAATGTTTCCCCTTCGTAAATTTCCAGACTGGAGGGTTCTACCAATAAAGGACCCTTCCAGTTGCGGATTTCGCCGCCGTTTTCGATCCATTTAAAAACTGGGCGTAGGATATTCTGAATATCCGGTTTCTTGAAACAGCTTACACTGGGCGTGGAATGCATACCGATTCCTTCATCGTCAATCGTGCAGATCGCGATATCTTTTTCCGGATCGATCCCGTTGTTTTTACAAGCGCGAATCAACGCAATCGCGGCATGAATCGTTGTACAGAAAACTGCGGTCGAGTTCTTGAAGCGGCCCTTCTTAATCAACGAAGTGACAAAATCCTCTCCCTCATTAAACGGGTTGATATCGGCCTGGATAAGAGGTTCTTTATTTTCATTCAAAGCACTCCAGTATTCCCATTGATCAATCCGGTCGTTCAACGTGTTGCTTTTATCGGTTTGCAGATGCAGACAGGCAATCGATTTGTGCCCCATGTCGGCTAGCCGATCAAGAATCTGCCGGACAAATATTTTCGGGAAAAGATTGATTGAAAAAACACCTTGGTGGCTCATATCTGTATTCAGCATGACCAGCCCGTTTTGTGAACGAAATAGTTCAAGCGTCTCTTTGGGAATTTCTTCTTCGGAAGGATCAATGAATACACCGTCAAATTTAGCTAAAATATCGCTGATGGATGCGTCATTCCAGTGAACGAACAAAAACGGACGAAATAGAAAGTTGTGCTTTGCCGCGCATGAAACAAGTTCTTCGTACCATATCCGGAGATTGCCAGAAGAAAAGGCTGGGGAGGCAAGCAGGGCGATCCGTATTCTGTTTTCAGATCCTGTTGTTTCCTGAGTGATTTCATGTCGCCCCGTGCTGAGCTTATGGATCAGGTCGTTTTGTTCCAGAACGGCCAGAGCTTTACGAACCGTAAGCCGATTTACTGCCAGCTTCTCAGCAAGAATTCGCTCGCTGGGCAGTCCTGACAGAGAGAAATCTCCCTTTTCAATCTGTTTTACAAGGGTTTCGGCGATTCGTTCGAACTTTTTCATGGGATAACTCTATTTTTATACACGTCACTGTCGAGCATTAAATAGACCAGCTTAAACAGACCAGCATATATTATATTTGCTTTAAACCGTATATGGACTAAAATAGCATCAAAATGAGAAATGAAATGAGAATGAAAAAAATCAGCGGGGCAAACGCAGTTTTCGCCATCGGGTCAATCGCATTTGCCATTTCGTACGGCAACGGGAAGGTCGGTGCGGGATCAATCAGCAATTTGATACAACATGCTGGCAATTTAATGTCGATGGCGGTCAATGCCCCTGATCCGGAAATCTCCACCGTCCAGACAACCACTAATTTAGTCAACGGAGCGTGGCGGAATGTTGCTTATTCGACGAGCAGTGAAGGCCTTTTTGCAACCGGCGCTCTTCCCGGTATGAACTCGATGATTTACGTGCAGGCAACCAATCCAGCCGGGTTTTTCGCTGTCGGGCAGATTCTGGGAGATATTTATTATACGACCACAGCCAATTGGTCTTCTCAGACGGTTTCTGACACGAATGGGGTGGTGATTCACAACAATGCAACGGTAACGCTGGATCAAAGTGATTCGGCGGGCACCTTGCGACTGGGGAGTCAGACCGGAGCCGGAACGTTATTGGTTAATTCTCCCTTTAATCTGACGTTGACCAATTTAACAGTGAACACCAACGGCCTGCTTCATGTCGCCGGGGGAAGCGTAACCGCGGCCGAGTTAACCATAGACGGCCCCGGCGGGGAAGTTTCGCTGACCGGAGGTTCTCTTTACGCCAAAATGATCGGCGGTAGTGGAACCGTCACGATTGACGGCGGAACGCTTCGGGATTCCGCCGGGAGTACCGTGCCGGCGGCTCTGCTGGATCGATTTTCTGCACCAGACCAAACCGTATGGGCGACGACCGATGCGCAAATCGCCGTGCAGATCGGATCAAACTGGAAGAGGGGCAATATCGCGGACCAGGTTTCGCAATATCGCCTTGTTGACAATCAGGTGGATATTGGAGCCGCGTCCAGTACAGATCA
This sequence comes from Kiritimatiellales bacterium, assembly GCA_038213895.1. GTDB lineage: Bacteria > Verrucomicrobiota > Kiritimatiellia > Kiritimatiellales > Tichowtungiaceae > Tichowtungia. The sequence goes on from JBBQSL010000001.1 coordinate 29,702, forward strand.
AAAAGCGATGCTGATCAACACGGCGGCGGAAACGGTGAACGCCGGAGTTGGCACTGGATTTCGATTGTCTGCGACGTTACGGCAGGATCATACCGCCTCATCTGGTTTTATGGGGTTGGTTTTTAATTATCAGACCGGCGGCAGTTACTACCTGTTTCGCGTCAACGGAGTCGGAACGGTTCAGATGCTCAGCTACATGAACAACACTCAGCAGGCGGTTCCGCTCAACACAGGCACTCCGGCATTTACTGCGGTTCAAAATCGATCCTACATCTTCACGGTTACCTCAACGGATCCGTACACCTTTGATCTAGAAATCATGGACACGGTTAACTCCTCCATCGTTTATTCAAAACATATTACATTGGCTACGTCTGTTGTTAAGCTTCAAGATGGGCTGGGAGGAATGTACACCACCTCTGACTCTGCCGCATTTGACGACTTTCATATGGAAGCTGTTCCGAATGCTGCGTCGGTCACCTGTTCCGGTGGCCTAGAGATTCAATCGGGACAGGTCAGCTTGAACGGAGGTACTGTCAATCCGGTGGCCCTGAACACATCGCTGTTTGACGTGAGCGGCGGGAATGTGTCGCTCGGTCAGGTCTCGCAGGGGGGCGGCCTAGCGGCTAAATTCAGTGTCACTGGCGATGCGGCAAAGGTGGACATGGTTTCTCTGAATGAGGACTCTAGCGGTGCGGTGCCCGGAACCTTCCGGTTTGTTTTCGATACGACCGGAATCAGCCCCGTCCAGGTTGCTTCTCGCATGGATCTTTCTGCGACCAAACTGATTGTGGATGGCTCCGCCTACACCGGCGGTGTGGGGCACTTCACACTGTTCGACTCATCCAGCCTGATCGCCCCGCCTGCTGACAGCAACATCACCGTCACCGGATTCGGTACGGCATACGAAGCTCGCATCGAGCAGGATCAAAAACAAATCCGTCTGGTGTATGATGTCCCCAAACTGTTCACCGACGTTACCGTTGCGCGCGGGTTGGGTGCCATGGCTAACAAAGACTGGGCCTGCTGGTTCGACCTGAACCATGATGAATGGATCGATCTGGCGGCTGGGCAGCATGTTTGGGTGAATAACGGAGGAACCAACTTTACAGATTTAAGATGGGTTGGAAACGTCGTTGCCGCCGATTTTGATAACGACGGCTGGGTGGATCTTTTCTCGCATTCCAATCGACTTCTCTTCAGGAACAATCACGGCACGTTAGTGAATTTCCCGCTTCCGGTATTCCCCGTTCCCTATTCGTGTCAGGCGGCCTGCTGGGGAGACTTTAATAACGACGGCTGGGTGGATCTCTATGTTTCGGGATTTGAAACTCCGGCCGCCAACTATCCCAACCTCCTGCTGATTAATAACAGCGGGCAATCGTTCACCATGAGCACACTGGGATCCAGCGATACATCCCGAGGAGTCACCGCTTGCGACTTTGATCAGGATAATGATCTGGATATCTATGTATCCAACTACCGTCTGCAGCCCAACCAGCTTTGGCGCAACAATGGATCGGCAGTTTTCGCCAACAAGGCATCCGAATATAATGTACTCAGTACAGAGAGAAGCTGGCCCGGGGCGCACTCCATCGGCAACTGCTGGGCCGATTTCGATAACGACGGACTGTTCGACCTCTTTTCCGGGAATTTCTCTCACCGTGGATCGAGCTGGGGTCGGGATGGTATCCAGCCCGAATCGGACTTTTTCCGTAATCGAGGGGCGGCAAACCATTACTATTTCGAAGACAAGGGAACCTGCGGCATTTACTGGCAAGAATCCTGGGCGGTTCCGGCTGCCGGAGATTATGACAACGATGGGCGTGTGGATCTTTTCTTCACAACCGTCTATTCCGGGGATTATCCGGCTCTCTTCCGTAACGTGAGCGACTTTGTTTTCACGAAAGTAGAAGACCCTCCGTTGACCGGTCTTCCGGAGACTTATCAGGCGGCTTGGGCTGACTACAACAATGACGGCAACCTTGACCTAATGACTGCCGGTAAATTGTTTCAAAACAACGGGGCGAACAGCAACAATTGGTTAAAAGTTCATTTGACCGGGGACGGCATCGCCGTCAACCGTTCCGCCGTGGGGGCTCAGGTTCGTATTACATTGGGAGCGAAAACCCTGACCCGGCAGGTCGAAGCCGGAACCGGGCAGGGTAACCAGAACGACCTTACTCTCCACTTTGGACTGGGACAGCAAACTGCACCGGTCAATGTAAACATCATCTGGCCTGGCGGAACTATGCAAACCGTATCCAACGTTTCACCGAATCAATTGATCTCAGTAACATTCAATAATTAAAGCCAACATAACAGATTACGGGTGTTTCGACTCCGAGAGATCGTGGAGGATGAAGGAATGAATGCACAAGAGAAATATGCTATGAAAAACCGGACTATAATTGAACCGAAATCTTTCAGTCGCAGACTTCGTATGAACGGACGGTTCGAGTTTTTTACCCTGAAAAGTTTACAGACGGTTCTCGTCACCGGAATCCTGCTGTATGCACTGGATGCAAGAGCACAGGAATTGATCACGGATCGGAATCTGCAGCGCGGTGTAAAGGCCAAAGGGCTCGTCCCGACTACAGTAGTAATGGGTTTCATGCAGTTCACAACCACCAACGGTGTTCCGTTTTGGGATATGGCTGAATGGCACAGCCAACAGACAATTTATGGCACCGCTCCCGTTGTGCGTCCATCCGGTGCCTATCGGTGGAGCAATGCCTACAAGCATGTAACTCTGGGGCCGACTGGGACTGGTGACAGTGATATGATCCTTTATGTCGACTCCATCGCTGAGTACGGCGGGACATACCGAACCTCCGGCCAGAATTGGCCTCACTTGCTGGTAGGACAGAACATCAGCAGTCCGGGCGGAGGTGCTGCGGCTTATGCTCCGTGGCTATCCGACATGGCCGAACTGCGCTTCAACATTGAGGCACGTCTGAACAGTGCGACCAACCGTTACGTCAGTGGTTACAAATCCAGCCTGCATGCCGCTGAGTTTGTGATTTATTTCACGGTGCAGTATCTGCGATTAGGCCAGACCGGCTATGGCGATTACCTATGGTTCGGATTAAAGCTTTACGATGATCGCTATGCCAAGCCCGGCCTTTACGCAAACTGGGACGGGGGAACTTCAAAATACATTTACAATATCGGAATTCCTTTTACCGACACAGGAATGACAGTCGGGAACTGGAAGACGCTTTCAGGAAACCTGCTCCCGTACATCAAAACTGCCTTCACCGCCGCGCGCGCAGCGGGTGCCCTGCCGAACTCCGGAAATCTGGCTGATTATAAAATCGGCGGAATGAACATGGGATGGGAAGTGACCGGTCAGAGCCGGGTCGAGATGCAGGTCAAGAATTTTAGCCTGGCGGCTGTTCAGACGGATCGATCCCTAATCGTTACAACCCCCTATGGAAACGCCAGCCCGTCCGGTATAAACACCTACCCTGGAGGGACAGCCCTGACCGCAAAATTAGCCGGTTCACCGGTGGTCTCCGGCACAACACAATACGTTTGTCGGGGCTGGGCCGGAACCGGAAATGTTCCGGCCAGCGGAACTGCCACGAATACAAGCAGCTTTACTTTAACGACCAATTCAACAGTCACATGGCTCTGGAATACCAACTACTGGTTAAATACAGAAGCAGCACCGGGTGGAAGCGTTAATAGTTCCGATGGCTGGAAGACCAACGGAGCGAATGTGCAGATTGTCGCCACGGCGAATCCTTATTATCACTTTACCGGATGGTCCGGAGATACGACGGGCAATACCAATAACGCTCAGATTACGCTGACGATGGATCAGGCGCGTTCGGTGACAGCTAATTTCGCATCATACGAAAATTCCCTGCCGTTCATCGAAACGTTTGAGGGGATCGCGCCCGGAAACAGCATTCTTGTGCTCGGCAATACCAACGGATGGTACAGCGGTACAAACACGACCAGCGCCACGATAACCAACAATTCCTACGCTTGGTCCGATGTGCTTCATCCGGTCAAAAACGCAACACATACGAACGTGCTGCAATACTCTGCGGACGACCTCACCGTGCGGTTCAAGACAAACGCTTCTCCGGCAAATACGACCGCAGATTTCATGCTTTTCAATCCTAATCGCACGGAGACTGTTCCTGATTCCAGCCTCGTTGCAGGCCACCAGACCGCTTTCTATGTGAATACAGTGGGATCCCTGAATGTGTGGTATGGGCTTGATAATACAGGCACAAACAACGCTTGGATGGCGTACACGAATGCACTGATCGGTACATCAGACTGGACCCGAATCACCTTTACGTTTGATTATACGACAGATGTTCAAAACGGCTGTCACTACTTCAAAGTCAGATCAAATGGCATTGAGCTTCGGCCGGCGGCAAACGGATACAGCAGGAGAGCATACGCTTTTAATGCGAATTCGACGGGGGCATGGCTCCTTGTTGCAAACCCCTCTCCCGCACGACTTCAATCCTTCAGTCTAAGCGGATCCGGTATGTTGGATGATTTAGTGGTTACAACGAATCCGGTGACGGACTTCTTTCCTCAGATATCATCTTACATTCTAACCGGAAGCGCGATAGGCAACGGAACGGTTTCTCCTGGCAGTACGAATGTTCTGTCCGGCAGTAGCGCAGACTTCGTTATCACTGCGGCGAATTATTATCGGATCACATCACTGACCACCAATGGAGCTCCCGTAACAGGAATAACTCTTAATAACGACAGTACGGCAACCAACTTCATCTGGAGCAACGTGCAGTTCACCGGCACACTGGCGGCGGTATTCATAGAGCAGGTGACCGACAACCCGGAAAGTACACCGTACTGGTGGCTGGCGCAATACGGGCTTACCAACTTCAATGCCGATGCCGTGGCCGATACCGATCTGGACGGACACAAGAACTGGCAGGAATATAGTGCGGGAACGGATCCGACCGATCTGGACTCACGCTTCGAACTGTCCGGAACGCATACGACGAACAGCGGGCTCGGCATGAGCGTGTCGAGCATGGCGGGGCGCGTCTACCAGATCGAGCATCGTGATAGCCTGCTGAATGGTGACTGGTTGCCGCTCGGAGATGAGGTGCGTGGAACCGGAGCCCCATTGGTTTTTGAGTTTCCGACGGACGCCTCTGGGTGCTTCTACCGCGTCAAGGTTCGCATGGCAGAGTGACGCGAAACGACCGTACGGCTCTCGCATGCACAGAGTTGAAGACTACGAAAGATCGGGGGGGATTCGGAGGTTCGAGCCCTCTCACACCATAGTTGTTAAGCTAAGCGGCGTGTTTTTTCACGGAGGTGTTCTCGATTGCGAGTCTGGGATCGTGATGAGCCTCCAGACATTCGAGAGAGGTCGGTCGAGAACGTTGACGTTCCTTGAGGGAAGCGGGGATGATGAGAGAGAGTTGAGACCGCAAGTATGTGAGGGCCTCACGGACACTAGCGAGGAGCATGCGCATAAGCGTGAAGGCTCGCTCCTGGAAGCGCTTATAAAGCTTCTCCATGCTGACTTCCCTGTGTTGCGTATTCCAGAGCCGATTGGTTTCGGCGGCGTGGATGCGATGAATAATGACCGCACTGATGAGTTTGCCATACCGCCCATTGTGCGCAGATGTTTGTGCAGGTCGATACTAATTTGAAGTCACCCTTGAATCATGGCACAACAACGGCATCCCCGCTTGAAATGAAGGCTGAAATATGAAACCTTGCGCCCCTATGAACTACGAAGCGTGTATCGGGCTCGAAACCCATGTAATGCAGAAAACGGCCACGAAGATGTTTTGCGGCTGTAAGCACGAGTATGGTGCAGCGCCGAACACCAATGTCTGTCCGGTCTGCCTCGGCTATCCCGGTGCGCTTCCGGTGCTCAATGCTAAAGCCATCGAACTGTGCTGTAAAGCTGGGCTGTTGCTCGGCTGCGAAATCAGCCCGCATTCCAAATGGGATCGTAAAAACTATTTCTATCCCGACATGTCTAAAAACTACCAGATCACGCAGGCGGATCAGCCGCTCTGCCTCGGCGGACAAATCGTGACCGAAGTCAACGGCGAGCTCAAAACCTTCACCCTCGAGCGCATCCACCAAGAAGAAAACGCCGCCAAGAACACGCACATCGCCAGCGGCAGTTTGATCGACTACAACCGCGCCGGTACCGCGCTGATGGAAATTGTTTCCACCCCGTGCATGCACTCCGCCGACGACGCCTTCGCCTACATTCAGGCGCTGAAGCTCATTATGGAATACGGCGGAATTTCCGACTGCGATATGGAGAAGGGCCACATGCGCTCCGACGTCAACATCAGCGTCCGCCCGGTGGGACAGGAAAAACTCGGTGCCAAGGTTGAGATTAAAAACATGAACTCGCCCAGCTTCATCGTTGAGGCCATCAACTATGAAATTGAACGGCAGATTGAACTCATTGAAAACGGCGGAAAAGTCGTGCAGGAAACACGCGGCTACGACTCTGATCGTGGCGAGACCTTCTCGCAACGCAGCAAAGAAAACGCCCACGACTACCGCTACTTTCCCGAGCCCGACCTGCTTCCCGTCGAAATCTCCGCCGCGCAGATCGAACAATGGAAATCCGAACTGCCGGAACTGCCCGTCCAGCGCCGCGAACGCTACGTCTGCGAACTCGGACTGCCTGACTACGATGCCAAAGTCCTCACTGCTGACAAAAAAGTCTCCGACTTTTTTGATAAAACTTGTCAGAATACCGACAAGTTTAAACTGGTGTCTAATTATATGATGGGCAAAGTGGCCAGTTTGGTCACGGAGAAAAAGACAGGTTTGGACGAAAGTCAGCTGACGCCCGAGTCGCTCGCTCAGGTTGCTGATCTGGTCAGCGGCGGAAGCATCAGCTCCAATGCGGCAAATGATTTGATCGGGATTCTCTTCGCCGAAGGCGGCGACCCGAAAGCGATTGTCGAAGCCAAGGGAATGGCGCAAGTTAACGACGATAGCGCACTCGAAAAATGGGCCGAAGAAGCCATCGCTGGAAATGCCAAAGCCGTCGCCGATTATAAAGCGGGCAACCCAGCCTCCGTCAATGCCCTCATGGGCTACGTCATGAAACAGAGCAAAGGCAAAGCCAACCCGCCTGCCGTCAGCGCCATGCTGAAGAAGAAACTGGATGTTTGAGAGTTTTGAACCGCGAATGGACGCGAATTAGCGTGAATGGGGATGAAGAGGTTTAGGCAAAATAATTTAAGGGCAGAATGATTGGGATCTTTTTACCGCGAAAGAACGCATAGAGCGCAAAAATCCTCTCCGGCTGAGGGGTGCCCGCAGGGTGGGGTGGGTGTGTTTCCAAACCTTGGAAACTTGCGGCCATTGCAGTTTTCTGGATCAGGTTGCCGGCGCGACGTAGGGGGAATAAATCAGTTTCCCTCGGCAGGTGCGGCAGACGAGCCGCCGGTTGCGCCGTTCGGCGGTGCGCTTCCAGCAGCCGTTTTCACAGGTGACGTGGTAGCGCGGCGGCGAAAAGGTCAGCCGGTGGGCGCGTTCACCGGAGCAGCCGATCTCTTTGGCTTTAGTCCGCCAGACAGCGTCATGATTATAGTTTTTTCCAACTAGTGCGTGAGCGATTTCGTGCAGAAGGGTGTCGCGGATTTCTTCGTCGGATGCGTTGCGGGCCAGATTGCAAGCAATAGAGATTCTCTTGTCGCGGTAGTTGCAGCATCCGGCCCGTCGCGTGCCGTGATCGAAATGGAAAATCCAGTCGTTTAGCTGGAACTTTTGCAGTAAGTTGTGGGCAAGCGCGGCAATGGCTTCGATCTTTTGCGTGGCATCTTTGCTCTGCGCGGGATTTATATGTTCCAGTAATTCAAAGGGGACGAGGTATTCATCGCCACTGCTGTCGCACCGGACGGTCGCGGTGGTTCGGTTCATTCGGATGATGGAGCCAAAGATCGGTTTTCGTTTTCCGGTCATGACCTGATCGTTTTCCTGAAAACGGGCGCGCAGTTTATCTGTATTGGTTTGCATATTCAGCGGTTTTTATGAGGAGTTAGCGGGGGAATTCGTCCGTCCTTTTCATCCACTCTTGTGCGCTTTCGCTTAAATGCTTCACATGTTCATCGGTGAGCAGTTTGTGGCGGCGCATGCACATGATTTTCAGATCGAGTCTGGATCTACTCCAGTCTTTTTCCTGCAGCGGGTCTTCCATATTGCCTCCTTGTGATTGCTGGTATCATTTCTTCACTATTGTGTCATTTTAAAATGATTTTTCCCTTAAAATGATTTTGTATAAACAGCCCATTCGCGAAGATTCGCGTTTATTAGCGGTTTCCTCCTGCGGCGGATCAGCCTTTGGCTGAAAAATTCTTCCTAATACCGGAACAAAGAACGTCTTAAGACAGACATTCTGTTTCACTTAGAGGTCTGTCCACGGATTAATCAGGCAGGCGCCTGTGCATTCGAAGTTTTTGACGTTTCGGGTCATGATATGTAGTCCTTTGGCGAGGGCTGTTGCAGCAATCAATCCGTCGCTTGCCGCGATGGTCAATCCGCTGCGTTGGGCTCTGGCGGTGATTTCTCCCCAGAAAGAGTTGCGCTGATTCTCATCGCGGTCGCTTTTGGTACGTCGGACTCTTCGGCGAAGAGTCGCCATTCCGATACCGCAGAAGCCACTTCATCGATAATTTCCAAGGACTGTTTTTTTGAAATCCCCGAGCCCTCGGCGACACGCAAAATGTGCGTGCGCCCCGGCACCCGGCCTTCGCCTGCAACCGTCATGGTGTGTTCGCCGCCGGAGCCGTGTGTAAAGATCAAATCATAGGCCGGGGCGAGTCGCCATTCATTGCGGATGTTGAGCAGGAAGGCGAACTTACTTGGGGTGAAAAAACTGTAGCCAGAGCTGTGATATAAAAAATAGACCGTAACCTGTTCATTGAGTGGAGGATAAATTTTTTATAGTCAAACAATGTCCGTCTTGTATATTTGGGTAACATATTTATTATAAATAGAATACAACATTATAAGACCTCATCGGTTGTCAGAGATTTGCTGGTCTGTTTGATGATAGTCTTAAATCTCTGCGGAAATAGATAGACAGCGGATATTGCGGTTCTAATATTTTCGCCATGCATAAATATAAAAAAGCATTATTGCTGGGGAGCGGTCGTAGCGGGCGCGCTGCCGAGGCGTTGCTGCGTAGCGAAGGTTGTACGGTGGTCAGTATTTGCCAAGAAACTACGCCAGATTATCGTTACGAGGATCTGCATTTTGATCCAGATGTTGCTATCGTTAGCCCTGGATTTTCTCTCGAGCAGGTGTGGATGGCTGATTTAATCAAGCGAGGAGTGCCTCTGCTTTCTGAAATGGAGTTGGGGTGGTCGCGCCGTCATTGTCCAGTAATTGCAGTGACTGGATCCAATGGTAAGAGCACGGTGGTGAAATGGATTGTTGAGGCGCTGGCGCAGGCTGGGCAACGGGCTATGCCGTGCGGCAATTATGGTTTTCCAGTCTGCGGTGCTGTGATGCTTCAAGATGTGCCGGATTGGCTGGTGATAGAAGTCAGTTCATTTCAGCTCGAAACAGTGCATGAATTTCGTCCAGATATCGGTTTGCTGCTCAATATTTTACCGAACCACCTTGATCGTCACAAGAGTATGAAGGTTTATCGTGATCTCAAGCTCCGTCTGTTTGAGAATATGGCGGAGACCGATACGGCGGTTATTCCTTTTGACCTGTTTCAAAAAAACGGGGAACCCACCCCAGCCTGCGGCCACCCCTCCGCCGGAGGGGACTCTATTTGCGTTCATTTGCGTCCATCCGTGGATGAATCTTTAAAACATCGGAAAACGTTTGGTACGGAGGCTGGGGCTGATTTTTGTTATCAAAACGGCAAGGTGGGTGACATTGATTTGAATGGAACCCGTTTTGCGAATGAAATTCTTGGTGCGGCTGGGGCAGCGGTAGCTGCCGTTTGCGCGGCCTGCGGCGTTCCGGCGTCGGCAGTGGAGGCGAGTGCGCGGGTTTTTGTGCCTTTGCCGCACCGGACAGCACGGGTGGCAGAGCTGGATGGGGTGAACTATGTGGATGATTCCAAGGCTACCAACGTTGTTGCGATGTGTGCCGCGGTCAAAATGTGCCCCAGTTCCAGTAAAGTTCATTTAATTGCCGGTGGAAGACCCAAAGAGAAGGATTTCAGTTTGGCAAAAGATTTACTGGCGCAGCGGGTTTCGTATCTATATCTTATAGGGGAAGCATCGGGTATGATGCAGGCTGCGTGGGGAGACGCCGTCCGGTGTATTTCCTGTGGAACGTTGGATCAGGCTGTTATGGCCGCACAGAAAAATGCATTGCCGGGCGATACGGTTCTCTTATCGCCTGCGTGTACCAGTTTCGATCAGTTCCGTGATTTTAACGAACGCGGCGATTGTTTCGCTGCTGCAGTTCACGGTCTGATCGGGAAGAATGCGAGTAAGTTAAACGGGTAGGTCTATCAGTGAAGGAGTTTCTCATGAAGGTGAAGGTTTCAAGGATTCTGGGTTTGGCAGTGAACGTTGTGATATTGGCTGGGTTTTCTGTGTTTCAGGGTTGTAAAACCGGTGACAGTTCGGGTCGTTCGAATAGAACCCCAAAGGATGAGCCAGTTATTCTTCCGGCAGGTGATATGAGCACGGGCGGTATTCTCCCAGAAGGCGGAAGTTCAGTTGTTACTGCTCCTGTCACTGCAACTCCGAGTGGAAAGAGTTACCGCGTTCAGAATGGCGACACCTTGTCGTCTATCGCTTCTGAGCATGGAACGACTTGGAAAGAACTGGCCGATTACAATAATATTTCCAATCCCGATCATCTGAAGATTGGACAAGAGATTCGTATTCCTGGCGCAACAGGAACGGTTACACCGAGCAAGAGCACTTCAGGAGCCTCCAGCCATGTGGCAGTCAGCTCGATCAAGCAAGGTTCTTACACCATTCAAAAGGGTGATTCACTTTCGACGATTGCCAAACGCAGTGGGCTGACTGTTAGCGAAATCAAAACAGCGAACGGTCTTAAAAATGACAGCATTTCAGCTGGCAAGAAACTGACGATTCCGAAGAAGGGAGCTGCTGTAGCGCCTGCGGTTGCCAAACCGGCGGCTGCTAAAGCGACGAAGAGTGATGCGGTTGCGAAGAAGCCTGCTACGCCTGCCGCACCTGCAACCTTGATGCCTGCTCCGGCTCCGTTGGCGGACGCCGCGCCGGCGGTGACGGCTGTTTCAACCGGTGCTGTTCAGGCGAAAGTAGCCCCAACGGCTGTTCCTGCCGCCGCCCCAGTTGCTACCGCTGCCAATGCTCCTGTTTACGAACATGTACTTTATCCGGGTGAAACGCTGGATGATGTCGCCCGTCAATACGGTAGTTCGCAACAGGAAATTATGAAGCTGAACAATATCACGGATGCGGCTTCCGTTAAGCCTGGCACCAAACTGTTAGTTCCGATTCCGGAATAGCGCGAAATGATGTCAAAAAAAGCGTCTCTTTCGGGAGACGCTTTTTTTTATTGCGTATTTCGTACTGCGTATGGTGCGTCGGTAAGGTCTTGTCCGATCTGCATGGCTCAATACGTAATGCGCAATACGCAATACTATTTTCTTACACATCTCTCCTTATTCCGATTATAGTCGCCCCATGCAACGAACGATTTCTGTATTGATTGCCGCTGTGCTTATACTGGGCACTATTGGCGTGATCATGCTGTTCAGCGCCAGCATGGTGCGTGGCGATACGCAGTTTGATGACACGGCCTATTTTGTTAAACGCCAAGGGCTCTGGTTGATTATATCCTTGGTTACCGCTTTTATTTGTACCCGTTTGGATCTGCGCTGGTTTCGTATGTCGGCCTTGCCATTGGCGGGACTCTGTGCACTTTTTCTGCTTCTGGTTCGTATCCCGGGGATTGGGGTCTGCATTAATGGAAGTTGGCGCTGGCTTAAGTTTGGATCTTTTACTATTCAGCCGTCGGAGTTTTCAAAAATTGGAATTATTTTGGCGGCAGCTTGGTGGATATCCCGTCGCCGACGCTATATGCACACATTAAAACGCGGCATTATTGTACCAATTGCCGGACTTGGTCTTTTTGCTGGGCTTCTGATGCTCGAGCCGGATTTTGGCACCACCGTGCTGATAGGCTTTGTGACGCTGGCTCTGCTTTATACCGGCGGTGCGCGGCCGCGCTATCTGTTCGGGTTCGCTGGTGCCGGTGCCGCTGCGCTGGCCGTCCTGTTGGCTCACAATGCCAATCGTATGCGCCGCATTATGGCTTTTCTTGATCCCGAGAAATATGCGCAGGGAGAGGCTTGGCAACTTATTAATGGGCTTAATGCTTTTGCCTCAGGCGGAGCCTACGGCACGGGACTCGGTAATAGTATTCAGAAATATCACTATCTGCCGGAAGCGCATACCGATTTTATCTTACCGATCATCGGTGAAGAATTTGGATTGGTCGCCACCCTGTTTGTCTTGATCCTCTTTGTTATAATTTTTATTTGCGGAATGCGCATAGCGGCGCGAGCTTCAGACGATTTTGGCCGCTTTATCGCATTGGGTGTTACGCTGATGATTACGTTGCAGGCGATTATCAATCTGGCGGTAGTCACGGGATCGATGCCTACGAAAGGTCTCGCACTTCCCTTTATCAGTTACGGCGGGTCAAGTCTGCTGGTTTCCTTCGCGATGATCGGCCTGTTAATTAACGTGGCTCATACAACACATGATCCGAAAGTAAAAACTCGCACCGCGCTATTTAAGGATCGTAGCTGTACGGTCTGATTTTTTAATAAAATGAATACCACCCGAAAAAAGGAAGAGGATCGCCGTCTTGACGGACAGATTGAGCGAGTTGTTTTCCGCAATGAGGAAAACGGCTATGCCGTTCTGCGCGTCAAGGTTCGCGGGCACAAAGATCTGGTGACGGTCGTTGGCACCGTTTCAAGTGTGAATCCCGGTGAGTGGTTGGCTGCCGATGGCGAATGGATTGCCGATACACACTACGGGCAACAGTTTAAAGCAGAGGCCATGCGCGTTTCTCAGCCTGATACGCTTGACGGTATCAAAAAATTTCTAGGCTCCGGCATGATTCGCGGCATCGGTAAGGAATATGCCGACCGGCTGGTGCAGGCTTTTGGCCGTGATGTTTTTAATGTCATAGAAAACTCGTCGGCCAAGTTGCTGAAGGTGGAAGGAATTGGGCCGGGTCGTCGTGCCAGCATTCGCGCAGCGTGGGAGGAGCAAAAAGGCATCCGCGAGATCATGAGTTTTCTCTTCAGCCACGGAGTGAGCACGGCACGCGCCTTTCGGATTCATAAAATGTATGGCGAGCGTGCGATTGAACGGATTCAGCGCGACCCGTACTGTCTCGCTCGCGACATCCACGGTATTGGGTTTTTGATTGCCGACGGTATCGCACAGAAACTGGGCATCGCCAAAGATTCCGAACTACGTGCCCGTGCCGGCATCGAATATGTTTTGCAGGAGCTGACCACGAATGGGCATTGCGCTTCGCCACGCGGCGATCTACAAAGCAAAACAGTCGAAATGCTCGATATCTCCCCTGATCAGGTGGCCGGTGCGCTCGACTGGCTGGTCACTGAAAAGAGACTGATTCAGGATGAAGATCGTCAGGGTCGTACGCTGATTTATCTGCCTAAGCTTTACTTTGCCGAATGGGCTTTCGCAAAAAAACTGACTGAACTGAATTACGGTAAACATCCCTGTCCAAAAATTGACTTTGAAAAAGCGCTCGACTGGGTGCAGAAGAAAAATAAAATCGATTTGTCAGAAAACCAGTGCGAGGCGCTACGGCTGGCGGTACAGGCCAAAGTGATGGTCATCACGGGCGGTCCGGGTGTTGGTAAGACCACGCTGGTGAATTCAATTATTCAAATTCTGCTGGCGAAAAAAATGACCGTTGCGCTCTGCGCGCCGACCGGACGTGCCGCTAAGCGGTTGAGTGAAACCACTGGACTGGAGGCCAAAACCATTCATCGGTTACTTCAGTTTAATCCCGGTACCGGCGGCTTTCGGCATAACGAAGAAAACCTGCTTGAAGGCGACGTTTTTATTATTGATGAAGCCAGCATGATCGATCAGGTGCTGGCCCACCAGCTCTTGCAGGCGGTTCCCCAGCGTGCAGCTGTTATTTTTGTTGGTGACGCCGATCAGCTTCCTTCGGTCGGCCCAGGCCGAGTGTTGCGCGACATCATCAGTTCCGGTGCCGTGCCGGTTGTCGCGCTCACCGAAATTTTTCGGCAGGCCGCTGAAAGCCGGATCGTCATTGGTGCTCACCGCATCAATCACGGACAGTTGCCCGAGTTTCCAGAAGAGGGTGATAAATCATCTGATCTTTATTTTATTGAAGCCGAGGAGGCTCAAAAAGCGATTGGCGTGATTAGTAAAATGATCAGCGAATCCATTCCGCAACGGCTCGGTTTCAATCCGGTTGATGACGTACAGATTTTGACACCGATGCAGAAAGGTGAGCTGGGCGCGCGCAATCTAAATCAGGTCATGCAGGCGTTGCTCAATCCGCACGGGCGCGAAGTTGAACGCTTTGGCATTTTGTTTCGCGAAGGCGATCGCGTGATGCAGACCGTAAACGACTACGATAAGGACGTTTTTAATGGTGACCTTGGACGTATTGTGGCCATTGATGAAGAACAGCGCGAAGTCGTGGTTAAAATTGATGACCGGCGTGTGAAATATGAATTCCGCGAACTCGACGAACTGGTGCATGCCTACGCCGTCACCATTCATAAATCACAGGGCAGTGAATATCCCTGCGTCATCATTCCGGTACATACCCAGCATTTTGTCATGCTTCAGCGCAGCCTGCTCTACACGGCGGTTACCCGCGCCAAGAAATTTGCCGTTCTCGTCGGAACGAAAAAAGCGATGGGGCTTGCCGTTAGTCGCGCTGACGCCCGAGAGCGTGTCACCACGCTCAAGGAACGTCTTCAGAGTCAGAAATAGCGGGGAATCCGCACAGGGCTTTAGAGCGTTTTAAGAAAAGGCGTCGCCCATACTGCAAGCCCTCCAGAATACCGGAGAGGCTCGCCCTACAAGTTTTCATGTAGGACGTCCCTCTCGAAGAGGGGGCGTAAATGGATACAAAATTATTTAAAACGCTCTAATGTTTGACGGTGACTTTTGGCCCCTTGGCCTGACCGATGGCGGTCAGTAGTTTACCGAACCATTTAACATCGATATCAAACGGCTTGCCGCCTTTGATTCGCGGGAACTCAATAGCACGCAGGGTGTCGCCCTGATCCTCGTCTTCACCGACTACGCCGCTGATGCGTTTGAGGGCGCACTCGACCGCCTTGTTGGCGCACCGTTTAATCAGCTTAAGGTCTTCCATATTGGCTGCGGCGGAACGGGCGAAGTAGCCACTCTTTTGTACCAGCACTTTTTCGGCATTCAGCATTTCAGCAAATTGTTTACCGAACCACTTGCCGGGGTTGATTGCATCAAGTTTGACGTGGCCGAAAGCATCGCGTGGCACTTTTTCGCCAGCCGCTTCCATTTGCGCAACAATGGCTTCAACGCCTGCGCCTTCGGAGATGAAAATGTTTACGCAGTCGTTCGCATCCATGATTTTTTTGAGACGGGCTGCTTCAACGTTGATATCGATGGCCATTTCGGGAATGAAGATGGCGTGAACATCCTTACGCTCCTTGCTGAGGCCGATGCTTGGCACAAAGTTCATTTTGTTGAGACGATCACGGTAAACTTGTGCGGTGTAGGCGGTCAGCCAGCCACAGTTACGACCCATCACTTCGTGAATGATCAGCATGCGCGGGTTGGCGTTGTGTTCAGCCACAACGTGTTCAAAATACTTCGCACCTTCTTCGGCGGCGGTCCATGCGCCGAGACTTTGACGGATCGGAAAGACATCGTTATCGATCGTTTTGGGCAGGCCGACGACGGTCAGATCGTAATTATTATCTTTAAGGTAGGCCGCCAGATCGGCCGCCGTGGTATTGGTGTCGTCGCCACCGATGGTATGAAGTACATCAACGCCATCTTTAACTAATTGACGAGCAGCGACTTCCAATGGATTTTCGCCTTCTTTAACCAAACCGCGCTTTATACAGTCTTTGACGTTGGTCAGCTTCACGCGGCTATTGCCGATCGGGCTGCCGCCATGCTTATGCAGGACGGAGGCTTTGATGCGGAGGGCTGAAGTGACGGCAATGGATTCACCAAGCAACAGTCCTTTATAACCGCTGGTATAGCAGATGATTTTAACCTTCGGGGCGACCGCTGTATAGCGCTCAATCAGACCGCCGATGGCTGAGGATAGACAGGGGGCTAGGCCGCCTGCCGTGAGAATGGCCACTTTTTTTACGTCCTTCATAGTATATAAATCCTTTTTGAACTGAGTTGAAAAACTGCGCAACATGATGGGAATTTTGTTTCTCAAGGCAAGGCTAAAAGAATGCAACGGAGGAGTGTTTGAATAATTGGATTATTGAAACTGGAGCCGATTTTCATTATTCCGATATTCCATCATTCCAGAGGGGTAATATTCCTCCCTTTCCCTATTGACTTAACGGTCGTCCGTCGCTTTAATGCGCGACTTGTTTCACCAGAGGATATTCACGAAGTGATCGCCTTAAATGTGGTACTTGAACAAAGGCGGCCCGCGACAACGGGCTTAATTGGGTGGAACGGCAGGAAACAGAAACCAAAACGGAGAGTAGAATGAAGTATAATGGTCCAAAGATTAAAAAAGCACGTCGGCTGGGTATTTCCCTTTCGCCGAAGTGTGGAAAGTTCCTCGAACGCCGTCCGCATCCCCCAGGACAGCACGGCCCCTCGAAACGTCGTAGCAAAATGACGGAGTACGGCAAGCAGCTGATCGAAAAACAGCGTTTGCAATATCAGTACAACCTAACTGAGCGTCAGATGCGTGGTTATTATGCCAAAGCAGCGCGCAAAATCGGTAACACCGCTGAAACCATGTTGCAGTTGCTTGAAACCCGCTTTGATGCTGTTGTGCTTCGTGCTGGTTTCGCCCGCTCCATCTATCAGGCTCGCCAGCTGGTTGGTCACGCCCACTTCTTCATTAACGGCAAAAAGGTAAATATTCCTTCCTACCAAATGCGTATTGGCGATGTAATCACCGTCCGCGAAGGTAGCCGCGAACTCGAAATCTTCCCGGCCGCCCAGCAGATTGCCAGCACCCCGGCTTATCTGACGGTGGACGATAAGAAACTCACCGCCAGCCTGTGCCGCTTGCCGGAACACGGTGAAGTGCCGGTGCAGTGCGAAGCCTCACTGGTCGTCGAGTTTTACTCGCGTTAAACAGCTGCGCTGTTTAAATCAAAAAAGCCTCCGCCTCAGCGGGGGCTTTTTTATGTCCTGTCTTGCATCCCGCATCCTGCATCCCCTATCGTCTGCCCATGCTCATTCGCGAAACAACGCTGACCGTTCTCGACTTCGAAACCACCGGCTCCGTGCCGGGATTTGATACCGAACCGTGGCAGGTAGGCATGGTTGTTTTGAAAAACGGTAGGGTTGACCAAGACCACATCTTCGAATGTAAGGTTCGGGTGGACATCAACCGGCCATTCAATGCCTATGCGCCGGGAAAACACCACAAACTGCGCGAAGAAATTGCCGCCGCCGACGAAGTTTTCAAGGTTTGGAAAAAACTGGAAGGGTGGGTGACCGGACGCCCGCTCGTTGCGCATAACGTCGCGACCGAAAAAAAATTCCTGCGGCAAATGGCTCCGATGCACCGCTTCGGGCCATGGATCGATACGCTCGTATTGGCGCGACAGGCCTGGCCGAAAGCGCCGTCACATAAACTCGAAGATTTGATCGCCGGACTAAAACTCGAAACCCGCGTCCGCGAACTCTGTCCGCGCGGCGAAGCCCACGACGCGCTCTATGACGCAGTCGCCTGTGCTGTTCTTTTGGAATATCTCTTGACCTTGCCGGGGTGGGAACGGCTGGCAATTTAACGTCGAGCAAGCGTCCTCGCTTGCTCATGAACGAGCGAGACGCTCGTTCTACTTTGTTGCAAAAACGAAAAAGAAAAGGTTGAGGGACGGGGCGAAAAGGGGATGATGGCGACATGGTTCTATAGAGCCCCAAAGCCGAGAAAAGTTTATGAATGAAAAACCGATAGATAGCCTTCTTGGAATTATGCGCAGGCTGCGTGGGCCGGACGGGTGCCCATGGGATCGCGAGCAGACGCTCGACTCGCTTAAGTCCAATCTCATTGAAGAAACTTATGAAGTGATTGATGCCATGGAAAGTGGTGATCGCGCCGAGTTGTGCGGTGAGCTGGGCGATTTGTTGTTACAGGTCGTTTTTCAGGCGCAGATTTGTGACGAGGCCGGAGAATTCAATTTCGAAGATGTCGTTAATGGCATTGCCGACAAACTGGTGCGACGACATCCGCATGTTTTTGGTGATGTTCAGGCGGTTACTTCCGATGAGGTGTTGCGCAATTGGGAAAAAATCAAGAAAACTGAAAAAGGCGAAGAAAAGCCGCGTTCGCTAGTTGAAGGCATTCCGCGTCATTTACCTGCGTTGGCCAAGGCGGATCTGGTGCAAAAGCGCGTTGCTCGGGCTGGATTTGAGTGGGATGAGGTCAGCGGTGTTGTTGCCAAACTTGAAGAGGAACTGGCTGAGGTCAAAGAGGCCATGGCTCAGAAAGATGCTTTGGCTATTCGTGAAGAGCTTGGTGACTTGCTTTTTTCGACCGTCAACCTGAGTCGTTATCTTGGCCACGAGTCTGAGGAATTGCTCAACGAAAATATAGCCAAATTTATGCGTCGTTTCCAATCTTTGGAAAATCACCTGCATACTGAAGGTCGCGAGATTGAAAAATGTTCACTCGAAGAGTTGGAAGCGGTATGGGTGGCTGTAAAAGTATGTGAAAGAAAATCGAATTTCTGATTAAAGTTGAAATTATTGCTAAATTCAGTATAAGTTGAGTCATGATTCCAACACATCAAGACTTGAAGAAAAGAATACTTGTTGTTGATGACCATGCCTTTATTCGGCAAGGGGTGCGTGACTTTCTTGAACGCGAAGACGATCTTTTTATTTGCGGTGAAGCTTCTGGACGGGTGGAGGCTCTGGAATTTTGCGCGGGAACTGATCCTCATCTCGTTTTGATTGATCTGACGTTAGGGCTGGATTCAGGTCTTGATCTGGTTAAAGACATTGTAGCGCAGTTTTCGCGTGTTAAAATACTGGTGCTTTCTATGCAGGATGAAATGCTTTATGCGGAGCGGGTTTTGCGTGCTGGGGCCTCCGGCTATATTAGTAAAAATGTTCATCCTGCCCAGCTGATTGAAGCCGTTCGCTGTGTATTGGGTGGTGGAGTCTATGTTAGTGAGGTCATCCGGCAGAGGAGTTTGAAAATGGCGCGGCGATCCGATCCAGGTTGCGATCCGGTTGGTATTCTTAGCGATCGTGAACTGGAGGTTTTTAAGCGGATTGGTAAGGGGCAGAGCACGGCAGATATTGCTGCGGCTCTGCATGTAAATGTCAAAACAGTTGATACGTATCGGTTGCGTATAAAAAGAAAACTGGGCTTGCGCAATGTAACGGAATTGGTGCAACAGTCTGTTCAGTGGATTTTCGATAATAAAGTCTGACCTTTTTATGTTTGGCGTTGTATTTACTGCTCTACGTGGCATGATGCGTCGCGTGAGCAAAACAAACCCAGCGAACTCCAAGCCAAAAATATTGATTGTCGATGACCATGCCTTTGTCCGGCAAGGGTTGAGAAGTTACATTGAGAGCGAAAACATGTGCTCAGTCTGTGGCGAAGCTTCCGGAAGAGTCGAGGCTTTGAAACTTTGTGCAGAAACGACTCCGCACATTGTTTTGATTGATTTGGCACTCGGCGGAGATTCGGGGCTCAATCTAGTAAAAGATATTGCGGTACAATTTACAGACATTAAAATGCTGGTGCTTTCGATGCAGGATGAAATGCTTTATGCTGAGCGGGTCTTGCGTGCTGGGGCTTCCGGTTATGTCAGCAAAAGTGCTCATCCCTCCCTGTTGCTAGATGCCGTTCGCTGTGTGCTGGAGGGCGGTGTTTATGCCAGTGAATGCGTCCAACAGAAGATTATGCAGACCGTTCGTCATGATGATTCGGGTGGCGATCCTGTCCGTACGCTGAGTGATCGTGAGTTGGAGGTTTTTGAGCGGATTGGTAAGGGGCAAAGCACCATAGATATTGCAGCAGTAATGCATCTGAGTGTCAAAACAGTCGAAACCTATCGTGTGCGCATAAAAGTAAAATTGGGTGTGCACGGCCCAACCGAACTGATGCAACGAGCCGTTCAGTGGATTATCGACAACAAAGGCTGAGTAGCCGCATTTGTTTTGTCGGGGAATCCCTTACAGAATTTTCAGGCAAGTCCCCGACGTGCGGAGTTTTCTAAAGCACACTATTCTTTCAGCCGTAATAAAGCTGAGGAGAATTATACATTTGAAAGCATTAGGGTCGTGGTTTTGTATTTTTATGGTGGCACTGACCGTCTTTATCGGCTTGTGCTGGCTAGATTCTCGCCCTAGACCGACGCTTCATAGCGCGGCCATCGCTGGGAACATAAAGTTACTCAAAAAGAAATTGAATGCGGGTGCCGACATCAATGCGTTGGATAATGATGGGCTTTCACCGCTTATGCGTGCGGTGCAGGCCGGACAGCTAGCGGCCTTGGAATTGTTGTTAACTTCCGGTGCGGAGGTGAATCGTCTTGGGCAAAAAGGAAATACCGCGCTTCATTTTGCGGCTTTACTGAGCGACTCGCGTCCAGCTGAACGGTTGATTTTAGACGGCGCAGATGTCCATCGCCGTAACGCGGCGGACGCGACGCCGCTTTATATTGCCGTGGAGGCTAATGGTCCATCTGCTGAACCACTGGTTGAAGCCGGAGCCCTCACGAATGAAATTACCTGTGCGGGAGAAACCTATCTGCTTTGTGCCGCACGCTCTGGCAATATGGCTATGGTCAAAATCCTGCTTGCGCGTGGTGCAGATCTAAATAGTTCTGCCGACAGTGGAGCAACCGCACTGCACTATGCCGTCAATAGGGGTTATGCCGACCTCGTTCGTCTGCTCCTTGAACACGGGGCAAACATTAATGCAAAAGACCGGTATGGTTGGACTCCGCTACATCTTACTGTACGCGGCAAACAGATTGAACTGGCCAAAATCCTGCTCACGTTCGGAGCCGATACCGAACTTCGCGGGCATCGAGGCCGTACGCCGCTACTCATGGCGGCTCAACTCGGGTATGTCGATATTTTTGAAGCGCTGGTGCGGGGCGGTGCCGATATTAATGCGCAGTCTCCTGATAAAGAGACGGTCGAGCAGCTTGCTACGGATAATCGTCATCCAGAGATTTTGATTTTTCTGACAGATTATCGCCGCGAAATTAAAGCATCACGGAAAGATTCAACCGCGCATTATTGACCGGTTACTGTGGGCGGAATGCGTTTGACCTCGGATTTGAAACTTCGCACAATCCCCGCCCAATGACACAAGAAAATGCTACCGTAATCGAACATCGCAGCTTTCAGGGCGATTATCGTCTGCTCCGGCTGGCGGCTCCCGCCATTGGCTCGCTTGTACAGCCGGGACAGTTCGTCCATTTGCGTGTGCCGCGTCTGGCTGATGCCGTTTTGCGGCGGCCCTTCAGTGTTTTCAAAGCGGAGGCCTCTGGGATTTCCATTCTCTATAAATCCGTTGGTAAAGGAACGACTGTTCTCTGCACGGTGATTGAAGGAGAAGAAATTAACTTGATCGGTCCGCTCGGAACGGGATTTCCAAACCTTGGAAACGGGAAAACATTGCCGGTGCTGGTAGCGGGTGGGTATGGCAATGCGGCACTCTATTTGCAAGCTGCCAAACTGCCCGTCAAAGGCGTTGCATTCTTTGGCGGACGTAGCGCAATAGATATTCTTTGTGTCGACGAGTTTAAAGCACTTGGCTGGGATGTGCGCGTCACCACCGATGACGGATCGCTTGGGCAGAAGGGGTTGGTTACTGCGGCGCTCGATTCGTGGATTGAGGAACAGAAAAATCTCCAGACCTTGGAACTTTTCGCCTGCGGACCTAATGCCATGCTCAAAGCCGTCGGCGACCGCGCCATCCAAAACGGCCTCACGGCATGGCTTTCCATGGACCGCAATATGGCCTGTGGCGTTGGTGCGTGTCTTACTTGTGTTATTAAGCGCAAAACTGCCGAAGGCTGGGAGTGGGCCCGTTGCTGTAAAGACGGTCCAGTTTTTGAATCACGGGAGATCCTTTGGGAAGAGTAGAAAAGTGTATGGGGTAGGGAGCGTGGGGCAGGGAGCTGGGAGAAAACCATGGTGCAATTTAGATTTCAAAATCTTGAAATATGGAAACGTGCTATTGATATCGCTGATTGCCTGTTGGATATTGCAGGAGAAATGGATGCCA
This sequence comes from Kiritimatiellales bacterium, assembly GCA_038213895.1. Classification (GTDB taxonomy): domain Bacteria; phylum Verrucomicrobiota; class Kiritimatiellia; order Kiritimatiellales; family Tichowtungiaceae; genus Tichowtungia. The sequence continues at coordinate 52,148 of JBBQSL010000001.1, forward strand.
GAAAGTTCTACCGGTTTTCGGATCAATTAAGAGGTGCTGCATTGAGCATCTCAAATAACATAGCCGAAGGTGCAGGTTCTGCCTCGAAAAAAGAGTTTGCTCAATTTTTGAATTTTGCCAAACGGTCGTGTTTTGAAAATGCTAATATGCTGATTATTTTTGCGAAAAGGGAGCTGATTTCTGGTGAGCTGCGAGACAAGCAGCTGCTTGCACTCGAAGAGGAAAGTAGAATGATTGAAGCGTTTCGTAAAATTTTGTTAGGAGGGGTTGGCATATGAATGATCCAAACTCCTTGCCCCTTGCTCCCTGCTCCCCGCTCGAACAGCCGGATATGGCTGTTCGCATTGGTTCTCTCGAAATGAAAAACCCGGTGACGGTCGCTTCCGGTACGTTCGGCTACGGCCCAGAATACGCCGATTTGGTTGATCTTGATCGGCTCGGTGCGGTCACCGTCAAAGGTGTCTGTACCGAACCGCATATTGGTAATTCCACGCCGCGTACATTCGAAACGCCCGGAGGTATGCTTAATGCCATTGGCCTGCCCGGCCCCGGCGCGCAGGGTTTTATCAAAAAATACCTGCCGTTTTTTGCGAGCTATCGCGTGCCGCTGATCGTCAACATCTGGGGCAGGACTGTCGAAGACTACGCTCGTGTTGCGGAGATTTTTAATGAGCAGTCGCGGATCAACGCACTGGAGGTCAATGTTTCCTGTCCGAACGTCAAAGAGGGGGGGGCGCTCTACGGAACGGATGTGAAGCTTTTCCGCACGGTGGTGGATGCCGTTCGCGCTCAGACGCAAAAGCCGCTGATCGTTAAGCTTGCACCGAACGTAGCGGACATCAAAGTTTTTGCCCGTGCCGCTGAAGAGAGTGGTGCCGATGCCGTGGCGATCATGAATTCCTATCCGGCTATGGCGATCAATATCGAAACGCGCCAGCCGCAGCTCGCTAATCGTACCGGAGGACTTTCCGGTCCAGCCATCAAGCCGATCGCCATCAAATTGGTTTGGGAAGCGGCCAAAGCCATTAAAATTCCAATTATTGGAATGGGCGGAATTTATACTCCTGAAGATGCGCTGGAGTTCATTATTGCCGGAGCGACCGGCGTTGCCGTCGGAACGGCCAGCTTCACCGATCCATCAACGGCTGTTCGCGTGATCGATGGAATGGAAACGTGGATGGCCGCAAAAGGTATTGGCTCGATTATGGAACTTAAGGGAACGGTGCAGGCATGATGCGCCGCTGGATGATCTGTGTATTAGTCGCTGCGCTTACTTGCACGGTGATTGGTTGGATTATTTATATCCCGTCGGCGGCACTTCAGACGCTCAAACCGGTTCCAGCTCATGCTCAGATTGTTTATTGCAGCGCGCAGCCCAGTCGTGCCGTGCTGGAACGGTTTTCGAGATTCCGCAATTGGAAGGATGCCGATCGTTTTTTCAAAATGCTGATTAAGAATCCGGTGGCGGTAGCCACGGTGCCGCTCGGCGGACTGGATCGTCGCGACACCTGGGTAGCTGTCAGTGCGATGGGTTCACGAGGCTTTTTGCTTCGCTGGCAGTTGATGCTTTTTCCGTCGGAAGGAATAAAATCACTTCGTTCATACGGCTCTTGGCCCGTTTGGCAGTACAGCGACCCATCTTTTCCTTTATGGATGCGGGTCCGATTCACGATTACCGAAGGGTTGCTGATTTGTTCGATTTCTGATGACAGTCATGATATTTATTATCTTCTCGATACACTTGATGGACGCCGCCCTTCGGCGGAACGAAAGGAACGTTGATGAAAATGAAAGCTAGTCTCGTTTTAATGGGCACCGCGCTATTGGTTCTGCCGGGTTGTAAGACCACAGAAACCAAACCGGTTTCGTGGAAGGAACAGTCGGCCTATCTTGCTAAGGTGCAGGATCCTCGCCGTTTCGGCTACAGCATTTATCAGACGCCTCGCGGGGTTGAGTATCGCGATGGAAGCCGTTTGCATCCCAATCAGGCAAAAGTATTTTCGATGCAAGCGGAAAAGCCTCTTCGTCCGGTGGTGGGCATGCGCGGTACGTTTGGGGTGGATGCGCCGTTGTTACTGGATTTTTGTGCGTTTTCGAGTTGGTTTGAATTTGATCTGGCTAAAAAACTTGGTGCACAGCCGATCAGCGAAGGCAAAGCGCAGTTGGTTAAACAGCCTGGAGAAGAATTCCCCAGCTGTCCTTCCGTGGTATCGACGGTTCGTTTAGGTTCGATTTTTGTCGAAAATCCGCTGGTGAATGTGCGTATGGCGACTGGACCTCTCGGTTTGCTGGCGCGTGGTATCGAAAAGCCGGAGATTAAAGGGGTTATCGGTTGGGATCTGTTGAAGAAATTTGACCAGATCCAGCTGGATTATGCAGGAAAACGGGTGATGTTGACGACGATGAAGACGGCGTATGATCCTGATCCATCATTCCTTATTGCGACTCTTCCGCTGGTGAAATATGCAGGGGTCTGTGCGGTACGCGGGCTCATCAACGGTAAAGAAGGTCTTGTTTTGCTTGATCCCGCAGGTGATTTTGAAGTGGCGACGGACGGTGCAGCGGTGGTTTCCTCGATTCAGTTGGATGCTGATTTGTTTTTCACCGCTCCGGCGATTTCTAATTCACCCAGTGGCATACGCATCGGAGCGCGCCTGTTGCAGAATTACAAAGTTACCATCTGTCCGCAGGCGGGTACCGTTTATTTCGAAAAGCTGGGAATTAAATAGCGTACCATACGCTGGCCTTATTTTACGGTTTATTGGTTAGCACATCGTTCACGGCGGCCAGCAGTCCGACGATGGAAAAAGGTTTCTGAAGGAAATGATATCCTTTGCTTTCTAGATTATCCCACCGTTCGCGCTGATCCCGATAGGCACTGTAGAGAAGAATCGGCAGGACGGGGTTTTTTGCACGGATCGTATCGGCTAGTTCCAAGCCGCTTTTTCCAGACAACATCATATCGCTGAAGAGTAGATCAAAGCGCCCGTTTTCCTGTTCGAAGAGCAGGAGTCCTTCTTCAACGCTTCCGGCTGCAATGGTTTCATAGTTGGCCGTTTTTAGAATTCGGATAACCAGATTGCGCGTATCGGTGTCATCTTCCACGAGCAGAATCCGCGCAGTAAGGTTTTCTTGCGGCATGGTGCGCTGCTCGGAAGTGGTTGTCCCAGTGTCGCAGATCGGTAGGTAGATTTTAAAGGTGGAACCAACACCTTCTTCACTGTACACGTTCATCCAGCCGTTGTTTTGTTTGACGATCCCGTACACCACCGAAAGCCCCAGTCCAGTGCCTTTGCCCACCTCTTTGGTGGTAAAGAAGGGTTCAAAAAGATGTTCCTTAACCTGCTGGCTCATACCGCATCCGGTGTCGGTAACGGACAGGCAGGCAAACGTACCCGGTTCAGCACCGGGCAGCGCGGCGGCGGCTAGCGGTTCAAAGGTGCTATTTTCGGTTGCAATAGTCAGGCGTCCTCCAGACGGCATGGCGTCTCGTGCGTTCACGGATAGATTTATAATAATTTGCGTCATCTGACCTTGGTCTGCCTGTATTTTGTGCAGTTCAGGGGACAGGTCGAAGAGGAATGTTATTTTTTCGCCGAGTAAAATTTTAAGCAGTACTTCGGTATCGTGAATGGTTTCATTTAGATCAATCAGTTTTCGATCCACGTTTTGTTTCCGACTGAAGGCCAGTAATTGTCGGATCAACTCCGCCGCGCGTTTGGCCGCTTTCTTAATTTCGGCGACATTCCGATGCTCTGTGCTGTCCTGCTTCAGTTGTTCCAGCAAGATCTCACTGAATCCGAGAATGGCCTGGAGGATATTGTTGAAATCATGAGCGACCCCCCCGGCTAGCTGGCCGACCGCTTCCATTTTTTGGCTTTGCCTGAACTGTTCATCTTTGGAAAGTTCTTCTGTGATATCCCGTTTGATGGCGACATATCCGGTGGTGACTCCGGAGAGATCGCGAATCGGCGAGATGGTAGCTTCTTCAGTATATAGCGTGCCATCCTTTCGTTTGTTGATAAAACGACCTCCCCATGTTTTTCCAGTTGTAATGTTTTCCCAAAGGTTGGAATAAAAAGAGGCATCCTGCAGGCCGCTTTTCAGGATATTTGAGTTCTGGTTGACGGCCTCAGTAGAAGAATACCCTGTGATGGTTTCAAATGCCGGATTGACATACTGAATATTTCCATCGAGATCGGTAATGACAACGGCTTCCGGCGATTGCTCAATGGCCGTGGAGAGGCGGCGCATATCGGCTTCCTGTTTTTTGAGTTCCGTAATGAATCGAGCCTGTTGAATATTCTGGTAGGCCGAGGTGGAGAGCTGATCGGCCAGTGTGAATAATGACTGAGCCACCTGTTCAAAGCGTTCCCGTGACATAAGGGGAACTTCCCGGAAGGCTGCAATAAATTGCTGCTCATCGGCGTCGATCTGACGGGCATATTTTAGCATTTTCTCTTCGGTTTGGGTTTCGTCACGCACCTGACCGATCAGCCAGTTGGCAATATGCCTTCCGCCGATGGAGATACTGGTTCCGGCATCCCAAAGACCGCCGCTCATGCAGGTCTGTATAATCGGGCCTTCCGGATGATAGCAGCCAATGGTTGCATCGGATTTAAAACAGTTAGAGCAGCCTTTTTCTGTTTTTCGGATGATTTCACTGCATAGGCGAGTGAAGTTGCTGGGTTTGGTGATAGGGGTTCCGTCGGGATGGGTAATAATTGAGGCGACTCCAGTAGCGGCGGAGAATTCATCTTGTATCCGCTGAAATTTTTCCTGATCGAAGAGTTCACTAAAAGTTATGCCATCAGCTTGGTTTAATGGGCGGGTAAGTGCCACAACCCGTTTTTCAATCGCTTCCTGCATCTGTTTGCGATTAGCGATGTTGTGAATAAAAGCACAAACATATTCCTGATCGTCGTAACGAATAAAGCTATTATGAATTTCGACTGGGAAGACTTCTCCAATTTTGGTTTGATGGCGCGATTCCAAAACCAGTGAACCCGCTTGTTTGATTTTATTCCAGTGGTTTGGCCAATTTTCTGAAGTAAATTCTGGGGCGATATCTGGGACGGAGAGATGCAGCAGTTCGTCACGAGTATACCCGAGTGAGCGAGTGGCGGATTCATTGACATAAACGAACGAAGCGTCTGATTTGACCCAGAAAGCGGCGTCAACCGCATGATCCATTGCAAATTGAGTGAGTTGTAATTCAGTTTTTGCGAGTTTTTGGTCTTCGACTACGCTCAAAAGCGCATGTCGCGTCTGTTCGGCTTCGGCCAATATTTTTAGGTGTTCTGCATCTTGTTGGTGGCGTTCGGTAATGTCCTGAACAATCGAATAGAGCAACTTTCGTCCGACCAGTGTAACCGGACCGCTTAAGACTTCGACATCGCGGAGGGAACCGTCTGCAAGCCTATGTTGGAACCGGAATGCATTGCATTCTCCGGAGAGGGCGCGTTGCATAGCTGTTTTTACCTGATCCTCCGGGAGGGTGTTGATCTGCGTAATTTTCATTCGGCAGAGTTCCTTGTTGGTCCAACCGTAGAAATGGCAGGCCGCCGGATTGGCCTCGGCGATCAGCCCAGTTTCCAGATCAATCAGGAGCATTACGGCACGATTGTTTAGAAAGAGATTGTGATAGGTTGTTTGACTCTCGGCCAACGCAACGGTTGTTTGTTGACGGTGGAGTCTGCTGGCAAGCAGGAGTCCAAGGGTAACGGTAGCCAAGGGGTAGATGAGTAGAACCGGGATTCCGATTTGGCTAACAGTGTACCATGCGGTTTTAAATGGCATGATGAACATCAACGCCAACATAATGGAGTGGATGAGGATGCCGAAAAGGTAAAGCTCCTGTGCGGAGACTTCATCTAGCGGTTTCTGGCGTAGGCGGTGCCAGAGCAGCCCGAGACTTCCTGTAGCGAAAATAACGGCACTGCCAGCCCAAGCCGCTGTGCCGCCTTGAACCAGCCGGAACCCTGCGGTCATGCCCATGGCGATTAGGGTTGGAATGAATCCGAAGAAAAGGCCGGACATGGCTAGCAGTACGGAGCGAGTGTCAAAAATAATGCCGGGTTTCAGGCAAAACGAAGCCAGCATTAACCCGATTCCAAGCCCGCCTAGTGCTATACCGGTCAACGTCTGTCTGAATAAACTTTTTCTGTTCTGTTTATGGACGGTTAGAAGGTCATAAAGCGTTACGAGCGCCAATAACAGAACCGTGTTATTTAAGAGGGCGATGAAGATGCTGTTGTTCATAGGGTGCCAATGGCTTTATGATCGGTTAAAGGGCTCATCATTTGTGTCTTTATAGCGGATGGGTTTTCCGTTCTGGCGTAGAATTTCGTTAATTTCTTTTTTCAGTTCCAGCACCCGGATTTCACGACCTAGTGTGGCTTGATACCATCGGTTTAATTCGTCGAGTTGAGTGTTTATACGTTGTTCGGCTTTTTTCCGCTCGGTGATGTCATAGTTAACGCCAGTCATTCGGATCGGGGAGCCTGTTTCATCGCGGATAACTTTGGCGAAGGTTCTAATATGCCGTATCCCTCCGTCGGAATGTATAATTCTGAATTCCGTGTTGAAGATTTTTTCGCCGCGCTCAGCGGCCGCCACTTCTTGAGATATGCGTTCAAAGTCGTCTGGATGAATACACTGTTGCCAGGCTTCGTAGGCTTCGCCGAAGTCTCCGGGATTGATTCCGTAGAGTCGGTACATCTGCTCATCCCAAAGCAGTTTATTGCTTGCCAGATCTCGATCCCAAATGCCGATACCTGCCGCAGCGGTTGCAATTTCAAACCGTTCTTCGCTTGTCGCCAGCGCTTCCGTACGCTGTTGCACCAGTTTCTCAAGCTGAGCTGGGCGGTTGGAGAGCACCGAAACAAGCAGGGTCATCAGAACGGTTAATATCAGGCCAGCAAAACGAGTTAGTGACCCTTTGTGCAGTGGGTTTGCCGTCAACCATTTCTGCTCGGGCGCAATCAGCAGGCTGTAGGTTTTTCCAAAGGCAAAAAGTGGTATGGTTTCATGCAGACCGATGTGCAGTGCAGTCCAGCAGTCCTTGTCGCAACACGTTTTTGAACAGGCGAGCATGTGAGGTGTTTCGCCTGACTGTATTTGGAAAAGGGTCATGGAAAGGCTGGATATTCCGGAGGCTGGATTTTTCTGCTGATTGGTTAGGAAGGTGTCCAGACGCACAGAGATGCCTAGCACCCCTTTTTGCTGTTTTGCCGCAACGGGCTTAAAGATAATGAAGTCGGATAGTTCAGCGGTGCAGCCGGTCTGGCGAATTGGGTCGGTTGATGTCGCCCAACCCGTACGCAACGATTCTTCAATGGCCGCACGGCGGAGCGGTTCGGAGTATGCGTCGTATCCCAGTTCTTTTTCATAGGTCGATTGCGGCGCAATGTAAAGGGTCGGGTAGAGTCGCTCCCTTTGTAGTGGTGTAGCACTGTTTTTTTCGTCATAGCTCCCGATCGTGAAGTTAGGAAATCCTTCAGCACGAATTTGTTTTGTAAATTCAGCCCGGTCTTTAGTCAGGACTTCCGGTAGCCAGAAACAGCCATGAATGCCATTTTGTTTCAGAATGCTTTGGCAGAAGAATTCGAATTCATCGTGACTTATGACTTCGCTCGATTCAAAAAAACGAACCAACTTATCTAGATCATTGCCGATGTTCTGAAAGGTAGAGCGGTAAACTGAAGCCTTAAGCTGAGCAAGTGAACGGAAGGTTTCTTCTCTGGACTGCTTCTCTGAATAGTGAACCAGAGCGCTTGTCCCCACCGTTAATAAGAGCATGATTGTGGCGCAGGTAGCGGCCTCCGTATGACGCAAATGGTTGTGCTGATTGGGAGTCAATCGATGCCGCCACTTCAAAAGAAGGCCGCCTAGTGTCAGAATGACTAGAGGGATCAGCGTGATAAGAAAAGGCATCCATTGGGCTTTGCGTACTTGTGACATCCACTTAGCAGCTTCCACGTCGAGACCGATTGTCATTAGCACCTGACCTGTACTCGGATCAACGACAGCTGCCGTAGCGGTGACGAAAGTTCCGTATTCATCTGTACTGGGCCCTTGCACCATGGGTTCGCCGGTATAAAAAATTTCAAAATCTTTTGCGGTGGGCGTTTTGTAGACGGTTCCGGGTAATGAAGCGTATGGGTCGTTTGGGGGCAAACTTTCCGGCCCGAAAATCAGCTGTCCATCGCGTGCTGCCAGCGTGTAGAGACTACGCAGACCATTGGCAGTAGCATAGTTCTTAAGTTGGGCGGATATTCGTTGAAATTCGGGACTCTTTTGGTCATCTTTGGTAAACGAAAGGGTCTGAGCTTCTTCGGTTGGAATCGTTGCGGCGATAGCAATAACTTGCTGAGCCAGATCACGGCGCATGCGTGCGTCCATCTCGAATCCAGACTCCTTGGCCATCCATATTCCGCCTGTCAGCAGGAGCAGAATTGCGACATAGATAATACTGTATCGTTTTCGTCCGGGTGCCCAGTCCATTGCCCACAAACCGGTTTTTTGCATTTTCATATGTTTTTTTACCGCTAAAAATCAACTTTAACTGTCGTCAGGCTACAAAATACGGAGTGTGAAGTCAGTAAGGAAGGCGAAGTTTTATATTGAAAGATGCTGTCCGCCATCGACGAAGATGGTTTGGCCTGTGATGTGGTCACTTTTAAGCAGATAAAGAACGGCGACGGCGATGTCGGCGGGCGTCGGGCGTTTACCGAGCGGAATGGTTCCGGCGTATTCCCACACCGGATTATCACTGTCTTTCGGCGGCGGAAGGATAGCGCCGGGCGCGACGGCGTTGACGGTGATGCCGGGTGCGAGATCGAGCGCCGCCAGTTTCGTCAGCTCTGCGAGCCCTTTTTTGCTGAGCATGTACGGAACGCAGGTGGTGTCGTGCGACGTAACGCGCCGGTCGAGCAGGTTGATGATTTTACCGGTTTGGGTCTGCCGCGCAAACCCGCGGATCAGCGCTAGCGGTGCCAGCAGATTGACTTGCAGTTCCTTGAGCGTTAGGTCATGCGTGGCATCGGCGAGTTTCGTCTGATGAAAAACAGCGGCGTTATTGATGAGAATGTCGATTTTTCCAAACTGCTCGGCGGTGCGCTGCAATAGCGTTTCACACTGCGCTGGATCACTCAGGTCAGCCAGAATCACATTCGGCCAGAACGCATCGGCTTCCTTCTCCGAATTATGGAAATGAACGATCACTTCCACGCCTTCGGCAATCAGCGCTTCCGTGATCGCACGGCCAATCCGCACCGCACCGCCCGTCACTAAAGCTCGCTGTCCTTTCAAGATCATGGGCTCATTATGCACAAACCGCCCGCTGGTGCAACGGTGGCTTTACAATCTGCGGCAAATGTGGATTGATAATCCGCAATGAACCGGATTGGACAAATTGAACATGTTTTTCAGACGGTCAGCCGGAAGCTGCCGACGGCGGGCGTTGAGTTTTTGATGATCGGCGGACATGCGGTCAATCATTACGGCTATACCCGAGCGACCATGGATGTCGATTTCATGATCGCCGCAGAAGATGTTCCCACCGTACGGCAGGTGATGAAAGACGCCGGATTTACGAATATCTCAGCAGGGGAAACGGTTATCTTCTTTGCACTTCCTGGTTCATCGGTGCGTGTCGATTTTTTGCCGGTGGATTCCGGAACTCTGGTCGAGCTTTTGTCAAAAGCTATTTCGGTGGAATACGGCGGCGTATTGCTCAAGGTTCCCAGCCTACGGGATTTGTTAGCGATGAAACTCTTTGCCCTGAAAGGCGGCCATCCTCGCCGCAAAGAACGTGATATGGCGGATGTTGTTCAACTGGTTGTGGAGAACGGCTTATCGGCAGAAATCGATTTAAAGCCGCTGTGTGAACGGTTTGCGACCGACCGGATTTATGAGGAACTGGCCGCGCGGATCAAGGAGATGGGCAATGCTTAAATTTCCTGAAATTAAAGGGGTGGAAGATATTCCTGCACCGAAAATGTCATTGAGAGAATACGCGCACTTTTCCGCCTTCTGCTTAGAAAATAATCCGCACATCACGCCAGAAAATTGCCTGGAACGTGACTCCGGCGAGCGCGCTATCAAAGAGCCGTTTCGGCTGACTAGAAAGTGAGCATTTTCTTTTTCCAAACCCCGGAAAATTTTTGGCCGCAAAAGAGCGCAAAAATCGCAAAAACATCTGTTTTCCAGACCGATGAAAGCGAAGATCATTAAAACAGAAGCCGAGTGCGATGCTGAAGCGCATTGAGTTTTTTATGGACTAGAATAATCTGAGTCAGGCGGATATGGTTCAGTATCTCGGTTCGCCGAGCAAGGTGTCGGAAGAGAGCGGTTTGTACGGTAAAAAACGCGGCGATTTCAACGCGTGATCGGTGCCAAGCTCATGAGTTCCAAGGTTTGGAAAATATCGAACCGACCCTTTGGCCGATTTTTTGACAGGATAACAGGATTAACTGGATGGGAGTGTTTAATGCATTCTCTATCACTAGTTCTGGTGTCTTATTATTTAGTCATTTATCGTTCTGTAAAATGCCTGCTACATGAAGAAAGGGCGGGGCTACTTTTATCCTGTCCCGAATCCTTTTGTGTTTTTTGCGCCTTTTTGTGGCAACAATCTTCCAAACCTTGGAACTGTAAGGTGAAATGCGACCGCTGGGCGCAGTTTAAAGACAGGGCAGGCGGAAGCCCGCGGTACGTATCGTCACAGGGCAGGTTGGAAGCCCGCGGTACGTATCGTCACAGGGCAGGCTGGAAGCCCGCGGTACGTATCGTCACAGGGCAGGCTGGAAGCCCGCGGTACGTATCGTCACAGGGTAG
>JBBQSL010000002.1:0-54583 GCA_038213895.1 Kiritimatiellales bacterium
GTTTTTCGGAGGCAGTCTATAATGGGTTCAAAGATGTCCATGCAGACGCGATCAAGCCAGAAAAACTAAAATCGGTCCAGAAAAAAAGAAAAATAAATTTGCTAGCAACCGCCCGTCCAACGCCATATTGAGAATTGCTGGTCCGGCAAGGCCTCTGATTGACACACCCCGCCTGCAAAGGTACAGTTTGCGCCTTATTTATGAAAAACGACCTACAACTTGAAACGCTCCGGCACAGCACGGCCCATGTTATGGCTGCCGCCGTCTGCCGACTTTACCCAAACGTCCAGCTCGATATCGGCCCTGCAACCGATGACGGCTTTTATTACGACTTCGATCTGACGCAACGTCTGACGCCGGAGGATTTCCCAGCAATTGAGGCCGAGATAGCCAAGATCGTGGCCGAAGACCTGCCATTTGAGCGTATCGAAGTCAGCCGTGCTGAAGCGGTAAAAATGCTGGCAAATCAGAAGTATAAACGTGAACGTCTGAACGATATTCCGGAAGGCGAGGCGATCAGTTTTTATAAATGCGGAACCTTCTTTGATCTCTGCCGCGGCCCGCATCTTGAACGTACCGGCCAGATTCGCGCGTTCAAACTACTAAGTCTCGCCGGTTCCTATTACCGCGGTAAAGAAACCAACCCGATGCTCCAGCGCATTAACGGTACGGCTTTTACGAATGACAAACAGCTTGGTCTGTACCTGAAGCAGCTCGAAGAGGCCAAATTGCGCGATCACCGCAAGCTGGGCAAAGAGCTTGATCTGTTCAGCGTACATGAAGAAGTCGGCCCCGGTCTGATTCACTGGCATCCAAAAGGCGCGCGCATTCGTTCGTTGATCGAAGAATTCTGGCGCCAAGAGCATTTCCGCAACGGCTACGAACTGCTTTATACCCCGCACGTCGGTAAGGCCAATCTCTGGCAGACCTCTGGTCATCTCGATTTCTATAAGGAAGGCATGTACGCCCCGATGGAAATCGACAAGTCGGACTACTACGTCAAGCCGATGAATTGCCCGTTTCACATTAACATTTATAAATCCGACATTCGTTCCTACCGCGACCTGCCGCTGCGCTGGGCCGAGCTGGGCACGGTGTACCGCTACGAAAAGGCGGGCGTGCTTCACGGCCTGTTGCGCGTTCGCGGCTTTACGCAGGACGACGCACACATTTTCTGCACGCCGGATCAGATTGAGGACGAAATCAAAGAAGTCCTGCGTTTCTCGACTTTTATCTGGAAAACCTTTGGTTTCGAAAGCATTACCGCCTATCTGTCCACACGGCCCGAAAAGGCTGTCGGTGATCCCGCACGGTGGGAGCAGGCGACCGCCTCGCTCGAATCGGCACTCAAGGCCTCCGGCCTTCCTTACGAAGTGGATGAGGGTGGCGGCGCATTCTACGGACCAAAAATTGACCTTAAGATTAAAGATGCTATCGGTCGCGAGTGGCAGATGAGCACGATCCAGTTTGACTTTAATTTGCCGGATCGCTTTGACCTCAGTTATATCGGCGAAGATGGCAAGCAGCACCGCCCCTATATGGTGCATCGTGCGCTGTTTGGTAGCATCGAACGGTTTTTTGGCATTCTGGTTGAGCACTACAGCGGTGCGTTTCCGGCTTGGCTCGCGCCTGAACAGGTGCGCGTATTGCCGCTTTCTGAGGATCAGACGGCCTATGCCACGGAGCTGGCGGCACAGCTTCGTCAGCAGGATATCCGCGCAACCGTTGACCGCAAATCCGGCAAGATTGGCGCGAAAATCCGTACGGCACAGATGGATAAGGTGCCGTATATGCTGGTGTTGGGAGCCAAAGAAATTGAGAGCGGGCTGGTCGCCGTACGCGATCGCAGCGGTGCGCAGGAAAGCATGTCGTTAACTGATTTTGTTGATAAAATTAAAATCGCAGTGCAAAGTAAGTCGTAGTTTAACCAAAGACCTAGGGGGAAGTCATAGCTAATCCGAATTATAAAGAGCGACCGCGCAGAGAGTTCGGCCCGAGAATGAACAACATGATCCGCGTGCCTGAGATTCGCTGTATTGATGAAAACGGCGAACAGATGGGCATCATACCAACCCGCCAAGCGCTGATTCGCGCTCACGAAACGGGGCTCGATCTGGTGGAAATCTCCTCCACCTCCAAACCGCCGGTCTGTCGTATTATGGACCACGGCAAGTTTAAGTTTGAGACGGAGAAAAAGAAAAAAGAGCAGAAGAAAAAGCAGGTCGCGGCAAAACTCAAAGAGGTTAAATTTCACGTTAACGTCGGCGACCACGATTACGAGACCAAGTTGCGCCACACGCATGAGTTTATCGAAGGCGGCGACCGCGTAAAAGTTTCTCTCATGTTCCGTGGACGGGAAAATGCCCATCGTGAACTCGGCTTCGAATTGATGAAGCGTATTATTACCGATTGCGCTGAACTGGCGACCATCGAACAGGCTCCGCGCCTGATGGGTCGCAACATCTTCATGATGATCGTTCCGAAAAAGACGAAATAGTTTCCAACCCTTGGAAACTGCAGAGCCGCTCCGAATTGCCGGAGCGGCTCTTTTATTTGAAATGACGACCGTTTTAGCAGAATTCGGCGCGCATGCGTTCAGCGTAATAACAGACATTATCCCATTTCGCGTCCGGTGCAATCCGGTGGTCCGGGCAGGGGATGTAGCCGCCGAGAGCGATCAGCGGTTTAAGACGTTCAATTTCCACGTCAATCGCAGCGCGATCCAGCGCGAACACTTTTTTATCCATTCCACCGACGCCGCGTAGCTCGCGGCCATATTTTTCCCGCCATGGAGCGATGCTGGCGTGCCAGGTGCCGACCTCGATCGGGAACATGGTGTTTACACCATTTTCGAGCCAGATCGGCAGCAACGAGTCGATCATGCCGTCGCAGTCGAGCGAGACGATGTTGATGCCGTGTTGGTCAAGTAGCGAAGTGATTTTCTTGTAGTGCGGACCGACGAGCTCTTTAAAGACCGACGGGATAACCAGCGGGCCGTTTTTAAAGCAGATGTCTTCCCAGAAGTGGGCGTGGTCAAATTGCACACCGGAGACGAGGCAGGTTTCGATGGTTTTGTAGCTTAGATTCGCGACGGTATCGATGATCTCGGCATAGAGATCTTCGTCGTCCGCATAAAGGTAAGATGATCCGGTAACCCCGAGCCAGTTACGGATGTTTCCGAACAAGCTGCCACAGTGCAGAATGATCGGCATGTCGCGGTCGGCAGGCGATGGAATCGTAGCGAGCCTTTGGCGATCGATGCGATCTGTCGAAAACTGCAGTTTCGGAAGATAGTACTTTTTCCATGAGACTCGATCTTTCAGCAGGTGAGCAATCTCTGCCGGAATGGATCCAGCCTCCGGCTTTTGAACCACAGTGACACCGTCGCTTTGCCGGAACGTTTTAGTTCCGTCCGGTGCCTCGCTGAGCACTTCCGACTCGAACTCGGGGGACAGCCCTGAGTCGGGGTGATAGCCGGAGATCCATTCAAAATCGAAACCCTGCTGTGTGGGTACATTGAGCTGGATTTCTGCCAAGCGGTCATTGGAGTACTCGATGTGCCCCTCCTGACCCCATTTTTCGAGTGTTTCCTTCCAGTAGCCGAAGTGGACGATCGGTAGCGCGTCGTAGTTTTTGTAATCCAACAAGGCCAGCACATTTTCGCGAACAGTCATAATGGATCTCCTTTTAATGTATTAAAAACATATCCTACTCTTCTGATTAAACCTTTATCCATAGATGATTATATGATATTCATGTACAAAAATAAGATACAGGATGAAACCACTTCGCACAGCCGATTATCTACCCGACGTTCACTTTGTGAACTATCTTCCAGTGCAGCCCGGACATATCTGGGGTCCGCGAAGCATTCTAGACTTTGAACTCATTCTGATGGTCGATGGCCGTTTCACCTATTTGGATGAACAAACAGAACCTGTGGTATGTGATGCCGGTGATGTGCTCTGCATTCCGCCCGGTCGCCAGCACACCCTCCGCAATGAGCAGACCGCTGAGAAGCGTAAGCCGATAATCAGCTGTATCCATCTGGAAATGACGAACGGTAGTTTCTTATACGGCGACTATGAACTGGCCGCACTGCCGCCGATTATCACCCGCACCGGTAACGATCCGGTCATTCACGAACTTTTCAAACGTAGCGAGCGCGTTTACACCGGCTTCAGTCCCAACCGGGTCGCGCTGCTGCAGGCGGTCGCCTGGGAGATCCTGCTGCATCTTGAGGAATTTCAGGAGGGCGGCACCGAGCGCCTTTCGCCGCGGATGCGCGATATGCTCGACTTCATCCAGCAACATGTGCAGGAGACGCTGACCCGCGCGGATCTCGCCCGCAAATTTTTCATTTCACCTGAACACGTCAACGCGCTTTTCAGGAAAGAACTCAACTCGACACCGACACAGCAGATTCATCGTGCCAAGGTATTCCGCGCCTACACATGCCTCACTCACGAAGGGCTCAGTGTCAAAGAAACCGCTGAAAAACTTGGATTCTATGATGAATTCTACTTCTCCAAAATCTTCAAACGCATCATCGGACTTCCGCCATCCCGTGTCCGCCCTCGCTGCGCCGCCTGATTTTTCCAATGGTTGGAAAAATTATATTCCGCAACGCGGTTTCTGAAAAATCATCACGCCATGCAGATGAAACTCCAGCTTCAGGCCGTAGCATTTTTCTAAGGTTTGGAAACTTTTCCTAGAGAAAAAACAGACGTGTGTCGCGTCGTCTTTATAGAACCATTTCTCGAACGGCGGGGTTTCGTCCCGGAGTTGCGTCATAATGCCGATCCAGCCGCCGGGCTTCACCAATCGTAGAAGTTGCTCAAACTCTTCGCGCGGATGAATGAAATGCTCCATCGTTTCCGAGCAGGTTAGAAAACCGTACTGCTTCTCCAGCACCGCCGGATCGTTGGCGAAGTACAGATCGTAGTTGGCGCAGGCATAACCAGCCTCTTCGAACAATACGGAAAGTGTCGGCGTCCGGCCGCAGCCGAAATCCAGCCCATGTGCGCCGAGCGAGAGCTTTTTTTCCAAAGGTTGGAAAAGACGGTTCAGAAAATCGCGGTAACCGGAGTCCTCTAAACTATGACTATGAAAATCATAGCGCGTCTTTTCCGCCTCGGACGATAGATGGAATTCCGGCGGCACAAACACCAGATCGCATTGCGGGCAAATTTGGTAGTCACGTTTCTTATCGCGGTAAAGCGGCTCCGTTGCGCCGTTCCCGCAAAGCGGACACTCCATTGAAGATTCCTGTTTCGTCATCAGGCCGGAGAGTTTAACATATTCGTCCATGAACGAAACTGGTTTTGCGGGCCGGAGCAGTGAATACAGTTACTTGCTCAGAAACGTCGGAGGATAAATGAGCCGCCCATTTTTCTTATGGGCTTCGACAAAACGTTCGACAAGAAATCGCGACAACCCAGCAGGTGTATCGTTGTACGCCCGTGCGACTTTTAGTAATTCCGCTTTCAGCTCGCTGGACATGCGAACCTGAATGGAGTCGTCTTTTTTAGGGAAAACAGATTTTGTCATAGCTAAATTCCTTGATGGATGGAGGATAGCCGTTGGCAATGTCATACAAACAATATCTGTGCTTAACTTTGGTTTACTCTGGTTTACGCTTGCACAGAAGCCGTTGGCCTGTTAGCGGATCGACCAGATGAGTTGTTTTACTAAGATGAGGCTCTTGCAAAACCCCTCGCGTCGGCATCCTTCGTCGGCAATGCGAGGGGTTTTGTAAGTAAAAATCCCAGCACATCGCCCGTGGTGAGGCGTTTCTGGTCATCGAAGACGGTTCTGGTCATGATCGCACGGATCGGAATGTCGCCGTCGATGGTATCCACATGCAGTTTGTAGCCGCGCCAACGCTCCTTTTGGCTTTGGCTATTTTTCTGCGCACTGGTGTCCTCCCTGCAAAATCTTCACGCCAAAACTCGTTGAGTTTTATTCCGGCCTCAAACAGGAGGGGCGAGACTTGGAAATCATTTTTGTCAGTAGCGACAAGAGCGAAGCCGAAATGATGCAGTATATGGAAGAGGTCAAAATGCCGTGGCTGGCCGTTCCTATTCGTTCTGAAGCCGCTACGGCTTTGAAACAGATCAATCGGGAGGAGCTGGGCGTAAAAGGAATCCCCGCATTGGTCATTTTAAGAGATGGGCAGATTTTGACCAAAGAAGGACGGAAAGATGTTCAGTGAAATTAGGGTCAGCCCGTGATTTGTATCATTTTATCGAAGGGATCCGTCTAATTCGTCATTTTGCTGTTCAGATTTCCACTGAGAACGGTGGCTCGTTTACATTTTATTTTTTGCGGTCTTTGAGATCTTTCGTGGCGATTTTGGTGCTCCTATTTCTGACCTCTATTTTCGCGGATTTCTGTTTTATCTCGAGGCTGGGCTAATTAGCATAACTGCTCATGAACAATTTTGAACTCAACGGATTAGTGGTTCCGGTGCCGACGCCGTTTGCTGCGGACGGGAAGATTGATTTTGGTGCGTTTCTTGCACATCGCGACTGGCTGGCTGAGTGCGGCGTACGCAATCTGCTGGTGAACGGTACGACCGGCGAGTTTTCTCATGGAATTAAAGGCGTAGGAGGGAAATGTTATGCGGTCTTTAACTCCACTATTCCACTATTCCAATATTCCACTATTCCATTATTCCAGTATTCCAAAGGACACCAATGAAACAAATTCTCTTTATCCAGCTTCCGCTGCTCGATAACGACACCTCCTGGCCACGCGAAAATTTTCCGTTCGCGGCGCTTTGGCTGTCGCACGCGCTGGCGCAGCATCCCGAAGGTGAATTCTGGGAAGTCGTTCCAGCTCTAGCGGAATGGGACGAATTGGATAACACGCATCTGCTTCAGAAGATTTTGGAAACCGGGATTGAGACCGTGGCGTTCACGCTTTGTCTTTGGAACGTCGAGCGCAGTTTGCGGATCGCCGCGCTGTTGCGCGAGAAGTGTCCGGATGTTTTTTTAATGGCGGGTGGTCCGGAGATTGCGGAGGATCATCCGTTTCTGTTGAATGAACCGGTTTTTAACGCGCTGGTGACCGGCGAAGGCGAGGCGGTTTTTCCAGAAATACTTAAAGGAATTCGGACCGGTAAAATGCCGGTGTATGACAACGTATTGTTTTCTGTTTCCACTGGTTGGAAACGTGGCAGTAAACCGCCACTTCAGATTGATTTAGCGTCGGTGCAGGTTCCGGTGGAAAAACTTTTAGGATGTATTAAGGCGCGACCGATGGTTTATCTCGAAACCGCACGTGGCTGTCCGCTGACCTGCACCTATTGCCGCTATCACCATTTGCAGAAAGGGGTGCGCGCACTCCCGGCGGAGGCCGTGGCCCAGCGCGTTCGGCAGTTGCGCGCCGCTGGTGCGCAGGAAATTCGGTTTGTTGATCCGACGTTCAACAGCCGCGCTGACTTCACTCAGCTACTCGAATTGCTGGCAGAAGTGAATGCCGACCGGAAGCTGGGATTTTTCGCCGAGCTGCGTGCTGATATGCTGACGCCGGAGCAGGTGGCGCTCATGTCGCGGATCAATTTTCTCGATGTTGAAGTCGGTGTGCAGAGTACCGATCCGCAAGTTTTACGTGCGATCCGGCGTCCGGCGAATATCGCGCAGATTGAAAAGGGTATCCGGTTATTAAGTAGCGCGGGCATTCAAGTGACACTTGATTTGATGTACGGCTTACCGGAGCAGACGCTGGACGATGTGGTGCGCAGTATCGAATGGGCGCGTAGCCTTGGGCCGAATATCAATATCCAGTGCATGCAGACGCTGCTGTTGCCGGGTACCGACCTGCGGGAGCAGGCAGAACAGTACGAAATCAAAGCGATGCCGTTGCCGCCGTACGGTGTGTTTTCGACTTCGACGATGTCCGAAGCGGATATCACGCAGATCGAAACGTTACTGCATGACAGTGACGATCTGCCCGCCGATCCGGTGACGCCGCGCTTTACCGGTTACCGGTTGAACGGTCTTTTCAAAGAACAGGTCGGACTGAACCGCCGGGCGGTGATGATTCGCGGCGGCGATTACAAAGAAAGTTGCCGGATGATCGAGCAGGTCATTACGGATGAGCCGGACACGCTCTGGCAGTTCGTGCTCAGCTCGGAGTGTGAAGTCCCGCTCAAATCGTTGAAGGCGCTGATCAAGACGATCAAAAAACAGTCGCCGCACTTGCTGGATCGCTACGCCTCGGCGGAGTTGTTTGGGCAGATCTCCTCGCGCCGACTTTTTATCCGGTTGCAGAAAGGTCGGACGTATGACATCGACTGGCGCAAGCAGGTCGAAGAGTTGCTTGGGCTTCACTTTGTATAATGAAAAAGATTTTAAACGGAATCAATCTGATTAATATCGATAAATTTAAGATCTTTTATCACCCGCTGCGTTAGAACAGGTAACGGTTGAAATGCCGTAAAGTATGATTTTGTAGGACGGGCCTCTCTGTATTCAGAGGGCCTGTGCCCACCACACGCCCCCGGGTACGGGAAGCGCGTCCTACAAGCAAATTAAACGGCACTCCATTCTTTAAATGCTCTAGCGCCGAGCGAAGCGGCAAAAATACTCACCGTGTCAGTTTCGTATTATACAGGGGAAACCTATTCAACGGAATGGAAAAGTTGCCAGATCCAAAAGCGGAAACGTTGCCAGCGTGTGGGCTTATTTACGCGCACACGGCGAGTTGGCGCTTTCATATAGTCTCTCTCGGAAATTCCCATAAAAAGATATAGCCGTATTTTTATAAAAAAGTCGCCAATTTTTTATTGAAATGATCCGCACTAGCGCAGCGCATCCATGTAACGCCGGAAGGTTTCGGCGAAAGCGCTGAAGCGGCTGAATTCTTCGAGGCCGGAAAGCGATTTCAATTCGCAGGGAATGCCTGCCTCGAAGACGGCCGCCACCGGATTGAGTCCGCCGACGACAATAAATCCGGTGCGGCCCTCGGCCACTGGAATATCCAGCAACGGCTGGCCGGGTCGGCCGATCATTAGTACGCCGCCGAGTCCGGCGCGTTCCAGCCGATCAAATACGCGGCGTGCGTCATCGGCGGCTACGGAAGGAATTTCGCGATAGCTGGCGGTGATAACGCCGTTACCACTGCGCGCACTTTCCCGCACATCGGTCATGCCGGCGCGAATGAAGGTTTCAAGTGGATCAACCGTTACGCCGGAGTATTCCATCAACTCAACAAAACGCACTGGACGCCCCTGGCGTAGTTCGATGAGTCCGCCGTAGCGTGAGGTCACAGGAATGCCTGCGGACATTAGTACGCCGTTCACGGTGACGCTACATAGGGTTCCCAGCGCCGCATATCCGCCGGGAATGGTACGTCCCGCCAGCGATTCTCCGGCGCGAATTAGGCAAAGCCGGTCGCCGAGTCCGAGGTTGCGCATATAGACTGGCTTTAGCTCGGAAAAAACCCGCGATAGATCGCGCGATTGCACCAGAGCGAAGTTGGCAATGACAGTGCCCACGCTGGTGTCACTGCGGAATGTCATCCGGTAGCCGAGCGTATCAATCCGTCCGCGCACAAAGCCGACTTTTGCGACCACATCAGATCGAACCAGTTCGGCGCGGCCTTTTTCGGTGATTATGCGACCTTTTCTCCGGCTGTTTAGAGCGGTCAGACCGTCTCGATCGAGTTCGGTCAGATATAAACGGATCGTGCGCGGCTGGAGCTGAACGCCCATACCCGGCAGTCGTTCGGCAATTCGCGCCGCGCCAGCTGGCCCGTCGAGTTCGCTGAGCGCCCGCAAAACAGCTGAGCGGGCTTTATTGTTTCGAACATTCATCAGTTTCTTCTCCATTTCGACGAAAAAAATGCATTTTAAAATCCGCCGTATAACGGAGCATTTCTGAATTTGTGATTTTGCTTAATATCGGGGCTAAAAAAGGCAGCAGTTAAATTTATACGGCATTATTGCCGTATAATTTTTTTTATGCAAATCCTGCTTAGAAAATAATCGTTGACTGATGCTGGGTTTTAATTGAAATGGTGTTCGTTTTATGAGGATTTATACGACATCTAATGCCGTATAGATAAATTGATAGTAAACCTGAACAGGGAGTATAGGCATGAGCGTAGTGAAGGAAGTATTAGATATCGTCGAACGTCGCAATGCGGGTGAGCCGGAGTTTCTGCAGGCCGTGCGCGAAGTTCTCGAATCGCTTGAGCCGGTAATGGCTCGGCGCAAAGACCTGTGTGATGCAAAAATTCTACACCGCATCGTCGAACCTGAACGCCAGATCATTTTTCGTGTACCGTGGAGCGATGACAAAGGTCAGGTGCAAGTCAACCGCGGTTTTCGTTTTGAGTTCAACAGCGCCATCGGCCCATATAAAGGCGGACTGCGCTTCCACCCCAGCGTTAACGCCAGCATCCTGAAGTTTCTTGGTTTCGAACAGATTTTCAAAAATGCGCTGACCACGCTTCCTATGGGCGGTGGCAAGGGCGGCTCCGACTTCGATCCAAAAGGCAAATCGGATGCGGAAGTTATGCGCTTTTGTCAGTCGTTTATGACCGAGTTGCAACGCCATATCGGCCCCGACACCGACGTACCGGCGGGTGATATCGGTGTAGGCGGACGAGAAATTGGGTTCATGTTTGGCCAGTATCGCCGCATTCGTAACGAGTTCACCGGCGTGCTCACCGGCAAAGGCCTGAAGTGGGGCGGTTCGCTAATCCGTCCGGAAGCCACTGGCTACGGTGCAACATACTTTGCGCAGGAAATGCTCAAAACCCGCCGCACCAGCCTTGAAGGCAAAGTGTGTACGGTTTCGGGTTCCGGCAACGTTGCTCAGTACACCGTTGAAAAGATCAACCAGCTCGGCGGAAAAGCCGTTACGTTGTCCGACTCCGCGGGTACCATTGTTGATCCAGACGGTATCAATGAAGAAAAGCTGGCTTGGGTCATGGATCTCAAGAACGTCCAGCGAGGCCGCATCAGCGAATACACCAAGAAGTTCAGCAAGACGCAATTCCTTGAAGGCAAACGCCCGTGGGCGGTCAAATGCGATTGCGCTTTCCCGAGCGCCACGCAGAACGAAATCGACGGCAATGACGCCAAGACGTTGCTCGACAATGGCTGTTTCCTGATCAGCGAAGGCGCCAATATGCCGAGCACGCCGGAAGCGGTCGAACGGTTCCTCGCTAAGAAGATTTTGTACGGTCCGGGCAAAGCGGCCAACGCTGGCGGCGTGGCGACTTCCGGACTCGAAATGAGTCAGAACTCCATGCGCATGAGCTGGAGCCGCGAAGAAGTGGATCAGAAGCTCAACACCATTATGGTTAACATCCACAAAAATTGCTTCGAAACAGCTACTGAATATGGCTGTGCTGGCAACTATGTGGCCGGCGCCAACATCGCCGGATTCACCAAAGTGGCTGACGCCATGCTCGCTCAGGGACTCATCTAAACGGAGCTTGGCGAGATCAAACAAAAAAGGGAGCTTCGGCTCCCTTTTTTTGTTGGAAGGATGGAAGGTTGGATGAAGGGAATACTTGGTTTTCCAAGCACTGGAAATGGTTCGGAACAGATGGTGATCTGAAAGAACTCATCTCTTTTCGCCCTTTTCATTGACGGAAAATCGGCTGGCGACTAGCCTGACAGGCAAATTTACCGGCGGGGCAATTTTATGACAAAAACAAGCACAGAAAATAACTCCTCCGCCAACCTCGGCTTCGAGGCCAAACTCTGGCTCGCCACCGACAAGTTACTGAGCGAGGAGTTGAGTGTGGCGGAAGCAACATGGTGATGCGTCTTTCCATTGCAGAACGCCGCACCGACGGAAAACCAAATCCGCTGGTGGGCGCGGTGCTGGTCAGGCCGGATGGTTCTGTAGAGACCGCCGCTCGCGGAGAACTGCGTGAAGGGAATCATGCCGAGTTCACGTTATTGGAGCGGAAATGTGTCGGCGAAAAGCTGGATGGGAGCGTGCTGTTTGCCACGCTGGAGCCGTGTCTGAACCGTAATCATCCCAAGCGCGGGTGTGCTAGGCACATTGCCAGTGCGCGGATCCAGGATGTCTGGGTGGGTGTTGAGGATGACAATCCGACCGTGGCCGATAAAGGCATCGAGCATTTGCGACAACACGGCATCACCGTTCACATGTTTGATCGCGACTTGCAGGAGATCATCCTTGAGGAAAACAAGGCGTTCTTTGAATGGGCGCGGCAGCAGACCGAGAAGCCGGAGCCCGAGCCAATCAAACTCTCGAAGTATGAAGACCCGCTCGGAGCCGTCGCGTTCAGTGACCTGTCCGAAAAGGCACTAGCCCGTTACCGCTCAAAGGCGTTGATCAAGCCCGTGTTGGGCTCAGTGGAGTTTGCCCGTTTGTTGAAACAGCAGGGGCTTGTTACGGGAGAGGGCGATGCGGCCACCCCGACCGGATTCGGTTTTCTCCTGTTCGGCAAAGAGCCAAGAAATGCCGTGCCCCAAGCCGGGGTACTCGCGCGAGCCGAACTGGCCGATGGGAAATCTTCCCGGGCGGAGTTTGGCCAGGCGATGGTGCTTATTCCCGGTGAGCTTGAGGTATGGTTGAACAAGGTTCTGCCGAGCACGCTCGACCGGAGCCGGATGGAGCGACGCGAGCAGGTGGATCTGCCTTTTGAGATGATCCGTGAAGCGGTGGTCAATGCGCTGATTCACCGCGATTACGACATCGTCGGGCAGAAGTGCCAACTTGTCGTGAATGCCGATACGATCGTAATAAAGAGTCCCGGTGGCCCCATTGCACCGATCACCTTGGAGCAGTTGCGCTCGTTCACCGCGCCGATGAAGAGCCGTAATCCCATGCTTCACTATGTTTTTGCTCGGATGGGCTTGGCCGAAGAGCAAGGGTTCGGTTTGATCTGTTTTCATTCCAAACTCAGAATCCCGCCAAATATCCTGCCAAAATGGCGGGATTCGTTTGGCTTCGTCAGCAGGAGACCTTCATGAAACCTTTCAGTACGACTCTGAGCACAGGGATTCCGGATCTCGACCACACGATTCGCGGGGTGCTGGCGGGCGATAATATCGTCTGGCAGGTGGATGACGTTGCCGAGTATCAGGCGTTCGTGTTGCCATTTGCTCAGGCGGCACAGGATAACGGTCGGGTGCTGATCTATTTTCGCTTTGCGCGTCACGCGCCGCTGTTGCCAGCTTTTATGGCGACAGAGGTTTACGAGCTTGATCCACAGATCGGCTTTGAAGGATTTATCGATCGCATCCATGAAGTGATCCGCCGCGTCGGTAAGGGCGCATTCTATGTGTTCGACTGTCTTTCTTGTCTGGCCGTGGACTGGTATTCCGATCAGATGCTCGGCAATTTTTTTATGCTGACCTGTCCCTATCTTTTCGACCTCGAAACGGTCACTTACTTCGCGCTGTTCCGCAACTATCACACGCAGCGCGCCATCGGCCCCATCAGCCGCACGACCCAGCTTTTTCTGGATGTCTATGCCCATAAAGGCCGGCTTTATGTGCGGCCGATGAAGGTGCAGCACCGCCACTCATCCACGATTAATATGCTCCACGAATGGCGCAAAGAGGACGACACGTTTCACGCCGTCAGCTCCAGTAATATTATTTCTGAAATTCTTACCTCAGCCCGCTGGTCAGGGCTAAGCGCAGACAGCAGCACCGATTTCTGGGAAACAGCGTTTCTCCGCGCCCGCGAAATGATCAAGTCCGGAACCTATCGGCCCGACATTCCAGAGCGCGGTAAAATCCTCTACGAGCAACTCGCCCGCATGATCATCTCGCGTGACGAAGGAATGCAGCGGCTGATTGCCCGCAACCTGACACTGGAAGATATCCTCGATGTACGCAAACGCATGATCGGTACTGGGCTGATCGGTGGTAAGACGGTCGGCATGTTATTGGCCCGTGCGATTTTGAAGCGCTCTGATCCGCGGTATGTCGAACTGCTCGAAGAGCACGATTCCTTCTTCATCGGTTCGGATGTGTTCTATACGTTCCTTGTACGTAACGGCATTTGGAAAGTCCGGCAGAATCAGCGCGACCCCGAACGGTTTCTTGAAGGCGCGGAAGAAGCCCGCCACATGATCATCCGCGGCGATTTCCCTGATTATATTCTCCAGCAGCTCGATGAAATGCTTGACTACTTTGGGCCGTCGCCGTTCATCGTGCGCTCGTCCTCACTGCTCGAAGACAACTACGGCAATTCCTACGCCGGAAAATATGACAGTGTCTTCTGCGCCAATCAGGGGCCGCGCGAACGCCGCCTACAGGATCTGCTCGCCGCCGTAAAAACCATTTACGCCAGTTCGATGAGCGAGCGGGCACTGAACTACCGAGCCCATCGCGGTGCGCTCGACAAAGATGAACAAATGGCACTGCTCGTCATGCGCGTTTCCGGCGCGTCCTACGGCCATTATTTTTATCCACAGGCGGCGGGCGTCGCTTTCTCGTTTAATCCCTATGCATGGAATCCGGAAATTGATCCGCAGGCCGGTGTTATGCGGTTGGTCTTCGGTCTCGGCACGCGCGCCGTCGACCGCGCCGACGACGACTACACCCGCATCGTCGCGCTCAACGCCCCAGACAAACGTCCTGAAGGAAATTTTGAAGCGGCGCTACGCTACACACAGCGGCGAGTTGACTGCCTCGACCTTGAATCCAATCAGCCGGTTTCGGAACCTTTTACCGACATCATTCGTACGCCACCGGAGGAACTGCCGCTGGATATGTTCGCCGCTATTGATCTGGTCAGCCTTCCGGATGGTCGGCAGGTTGAGCGCCGGATGCTTACCTTCGATAAACTGCTCAAAGAGACGCCTTTTGTTAAAGACATGCGCGACATTCTCCACATACTTCATGAAGCCTATGACTATCCGGTGGATATCGAATTCACCATGAACTTCGTGGACGAAAAAAACTACCGCATCAACCTTGTCCAATGCCGTCCACTGCAGGTGCAGGGACTTGGTGCGGTTAAACTTCCCGAGATTAAAGTGCCGGAACAGAATCGGATTATTGAAGCGCGCGGCGCGGTCGTCGGACAAAGCCGACTGGTTCCGGTGGACCGGCTGGTTTACGTCGTTCCCGCGCTCTACGGACAGCTTCCGCAGCAGGAACGCTACGCCATTGCTCGGCTGATCGGCGAAATCAACCGCACGACTCCGGCGGACAGCACGACGATGCTGCTCGGCCCCGGACGATGGGGCACCAGTAGTCCGGAGCTCGGAATACCGGTCAGCTTTAACGACATTAGCCATGTCAGTGTGCTGTGCGAAATTGTCGCCATGCACGAACACCTCGTACCTGACGTATCGCTTGGTACGCACTTCCTCAACGAGCTCGTCGAAAACAACATGCTCTATTTGGCGCTATTTCCGAAACAGGGGAACAACTACCTGAACGAAGAATTTTTCCGGCAGGGCCGTAACCGACTGCTCGACTTAGTTCCTGCTGCTAGCAAATGGGAAGAAGCCGTAAAGGTCATTGAAACGCGCGACTTGCCCAGCGGTGTCAACCTCTGGGCCAACGCGGTAGAACAGAAAGTGGTCTGTTACCTTAAATAAAAAAGAAGGATTGAACCGGTCTTCCTCTTTAAGTAGCGTGCGCACCATGAACTGCGACGTAAAGGTTGATCTGGGGGAGCGCTCCTATCCTATCCATATCGGGTCGGGGCTTCTCGACACGCTGGGTGATTCTTGTAAAGCCGCTGGGCTTAAAGGGAAATGTCTGGTTGTTACCGATGATAATATTGCGCCGCTCTACGCGGATCGCGCGGTACAATCCTTGGAAAAAGTCGGATTGAAACCTGCACTAGAAGTTCTTCCCGCTGGCGAAACGACTAAATGTCAGGCGCAACTTCTGAATCTTTACAGTGAAGCCGCCGCGTACGGCCTTGACCGCAAATGCTTTATGGTAGCACTCGGTGGCGGTGTTATTGGCGATTTGACCGGCTTCGCCGCCGCCAGCTGGCTGCGCGGAATTCGCTTTGTGCAGGTGCCGACCTCATTACTGGCGATGGTTGATAGCTCCGTCGGCGGAAAAACCGGCATTAATATTCCGGAAGGTAAAAATTTGGTCGGCGCATTTCATCAGCCGGAGCTGGTGCTGATTGATCTTGATACGCTCAAAACGCTGCCGCCGCGTGAACTGGCTGCCGGAATGGCTGAAGTGGTCAAATATGGCGTTATTTGGGATTCGGATCTTTTCCAATCTCTGGAAAATGTAGACGCGGTGTCCTCACCGCGTTCGCAGAAGCAGGGGGAACGCGGTGAGGACACCGCGTCTACGGATAAGATGGGAAAAATCATTGCCCGGTGTTGCGCAATCAAGGCCGAAGTTGTTGGTTTGGATGAACGCGAAGGTGGGTTGCGAGGCATTCTGAATTTTGGGCATACCGCCGCGCACGCCATTGAGAATGTGGCTGGTTACGGCGAATTTCTCCACGGCGAAGCGGTCGCCATTGGCATGGTTTATGCCGCGCATCTTTCCGTCGCGCTTAAAGGACTTTCTGCCAGCGAGTCGGCTCGGATTGAAAAACTACTCGTCGGGCTTTCCTTGCCGGTTGGTGTGTCGGGGCTGGCGTGGAAGGATATCCGTGCGGCGATGGCCGTCGATAAAAAGACGGTTGGTGGACTGACTAAGTTTGTTCTGGCGGATCGGATTGGCCATGTCGACTTCGGCTGTGAGGTTTCTGAGGAAATTTTAGAGAAGGTTTGGGGTGGAATGGGTTGAGGTTGGGGTGACACAATTGAGGAGAGGTCACAGGATGATGGACAACAAGATTATTTCTAGTACACCGTATCCCTTAAAGTTTCGTATCAAAATAGGATCAAAATAATTAAGGACAAAATAATTTCTATTCGTGAACCAGACTTTCTCTCCCATTATTTTGACCCAAATTATTTTGATTTAAATGTTCAGGGTTTAGTGCCCATTAGTGAAGATTAGTGGATGGCTATCCCGAAGTTATAAGGATTACATGGGCAAGGCCACTAAAAAGCACGGCCATGCACGGCCTTGTTGACAGCTTCCTGTGAAGATGGCACAAGTCCTTGCAGCCAATACTATTTAAAAGACTAGTAAAAAAATTAAAGGAATTTGTAATGACTGATCGCGAGGCGTACGTAGCTTTGAATATGATTGAAGGCCTCGGGCCGATTAAGGTTCGGGCTCTGATTGATGCGCTGGGCTCTCCGCAGGCGGTTTTTGATCCGGAGCAGTCCGATTTGCGTAGGGTGCAAGGAATCGGCGAGAAGCTTTCAGAAACGATTTTGGCACAGCGCACGCAAGTTGATCCGCAGGCGGAGATCGAACAGGCCGAGGTGCAAGGTATTCGCATTATAACGCCGATTGATGCGGAATATCCGTCGGCACTCAAAACGATTCATGATCCGCCGCTAGCGTTGTATGTGCGTGGAAAGTTGGAGCCGCGCGACCGCCATGCTTTGGGGATCGTCGGGTCGCGTAAATGCACGAGTTACGGACTGAGCACGGCTGACCGGCTGGCCTATCAGCTTGCGCAAACAGGCTTTACCGTGGTTAGCGGGCTGGCTCGAGGCATTGATACGGCTGCTCATCAAGGCGCTCTTAAAGGGAAAGGCCGTACGATCGCGGTGCTCGGCGCGGCGATTGATCAGCTTTATCCGCCCGAAAACGCGGAGTTGGCCGATGCCATTGCGCAAAGCGGAGCGGTCATTAGCGAATATCCGCTGGGACGACCCGCCGATCGGCAGACTTTTCCCTACCGTAATCGGATCATCAGTGGACTTTCGATGGGGGTTATTGTGGTTGAAGCAGGCTTCAAAAGCGGCACGCTGCACACCTCTGATTCCGCTATGGAACAAGGGCGCAGTGTCTTCGCGGTGCCGGGTCGAATCGACTCTCCGGTGTCCAAGGGAACTAATCATTTAATAAAAAACGGGGCGAAATTGGTGGACAACGTGGACGATATATTAGAAGAGTTCGAGCTTTTGGTGCCGCCGGGACTGTTTGAAAAGCCGGAAAAAGTTCGTTCGGCGAGGCCGGAGGTGCCATTGTCTGATGATGAACAGGTGCTGGTGAAAGCGCTTTGGGGAGAGGAATTGGATGTAGATAGCCTAGCTCGCGCTGCTGGGTTGCCGAGCTCTAAAGTGAGCGCACTGCTCATCGGGCTGGAAATGAAACGCGTGGTGAAAATGTTGCCAGGCCGAGTTGTGGCACTGGCGGAGGATTTGAGAGAGATTTCGGGTAAACACAAAGGCTCAAAGGACTCGAAGAAATGAAATATGACCCTCTGCCAGAAGAACTGGAGCGAATTGGGAAAGAGATCGTGGATTCCGCTTATCGGGTTCATAAAGAATTGGGGCCTGGATTGTTAGAGTCCGTTTATGAAGAATGCATGGTTTATGATCTCAGGAGAAAAGGATTTAAGGTAGAGACGCAGGTATATGTACCTATTAAATTCGATGGACAGGTTTTGAGGCAGAACACACTGCGAATCGATATGTTGGTTGAAAACCGAGTCCTTGTTGAAAATAAGGCAGTAACGGAAATGATTCCTTTGTTTGAAGCCCAAACACTGACCTATCTTCGGTTGGGGAAGTGAGATTGGGATATTTGATCAATTATAATGTCACTTTAATTAAAAACGGTATTAAGCGATTTGTTGTCTAACTTCGCGTCCTTAGTGCCTATGTGTTTAAACAATGTCAGGAGTGTGGAATGAAGAAGTTGGTTATCGTTGAGTCTCCCGCTAAAGCAAAAACAATTAATAAATATTTGGGCGATGATTATATTGTTAAAGCCTCGATGGGGCATGTCCGCGATCTGCCGCAGAAGAAGCTCGGCGTAGATGTCGAAAAGAACTTCGAGCCGGAATATGTCAATACAACCGGTCGAGCCAAGGTGATTGCCGAATTAAAGGCCGCCGCCAAGAAGTGCGATGAAGTGATTCTGGCACCCGACCCTGACCGCGAAGGAGAGGCGATTGCCTGGCATCTTTTTGAACTGCTCAAGGGGATTGTCCCGCCAGAAAAATTCAGTCGTGTTACCTATAATGAGATCACTAAACCGGCGATCAAGGAGGCGTTTTCCAAGCCCGGTGTGATTGATATGAACCGCGTCAACTCTCAGCAGGCGCGGCGAGTGCTCGACCGGATTGTCGGGTTCAAGGTGAGTCCGTTGCTTTGGAGGCAGATTAAGGGCGGCGTCAGTGCCGGTCGCGTACAGTCGGTTGCGCTTCGTTTGGTCTGTGAGCGTGAGAAGGAAATCCAGAATTTCAACCCTGAAGAATACTGGATGCTGGGCGCTAACGTCCGCAAGCTGGTTGATCCGCGCGATCCTTTTGCCGTAAAGCTGGCGCAAATCAATGGCGATAAGGCGGAGATCAAGAGTAGCGAACAGGCTACAAAAATTCGCAACGATCTCGAACAGAGTACGTTGCATGTCGCACGCGTTATTGAAAAAGAGATCCAGCGTCGGGCCCGTCCGCCGTTTATCACCAGTTCGCTCCAGCAGGCGGCCTCCAGCTTTTGCGGATTTGCTCCGGCTCGTGCGATGAGCATTGCTCAGGCGCTTTATGAAACGGGGTTGATTACGTATATGCGAACCGACTCGGTCAACATTGCCAAGAGTGCGCAGGAAGCCTGTCATGCGTTTGTCACCGCAGAATACGGCTCGGAATATCTACCCGAGAAACCGAATTTTTATAAGAGTCGTGGCAACGCGCAGGAAGCGCATGAAGCGATCCGGCCTACTGATGTCACGCAGACCCCACAGAGTCTGTCTGGTCTCAAACCCGAAGAACAAAAACTCTACAAGCTGATTTGGGAGCGGTTTGTTGCCAGTCAGATGGTTCCCGCCCGCATTGCCCGGCGCACGGCCGAAGTAGAAACCGGCGGTCCAGATATTTATCTGTTTCGCGCCACTTCGTCCGAAATCGCTTTCCCTGGTTACATGCGCGCCAGTGGTATCGAAAAACCGGCGGATAAAAAAGATGAGGACGGCGACGAAGAGAGCGAAGAAGTAAAACTTCCGCCGCTTAAAGAGGGCGAAAAGCTTGACTGTTTGGAATGGCTCGGCGAGCAGAAATTCACCAAGCCACCAGCGCGTTACAGCGAGCCGTCGCTGATTAAGGCGTTGGAAGAAAATGGCGTCGGCCGTCCGAGTACTTATGCGCAGACGCTGGCGACACTCGACAAGCGTGAGTACGTTGCTAAGGAAAAACGCTCGTTGGTTCCGACCGAGGCGGGAATGCGTGTATGCGACTTTCTGGTTGGATCACTCGATGCGCTATTCAATGTCAAGTTCACCGCCGAGATGGAAGAGAAACTCGACCGGGTGGAAGATGGGTCGGTCGAATGGACCGACATGATGAAAGCCTTTTACGCGCAGTTTCTTGGATTCCTCGAAGGGGCTCGCGACATGGCTGACACCGCCGCCACCAAAGATATTCTTGTGGCGTTGGATCAGATTAAAGAGTGGGCGGCACCAGTTAAGCGGGGACGTCGCACGTACGATGATCGTGAGACGGTGCAGTCGGTGCGCGAGAAGTATGTTGCTGACGGACAGATCACCACGCGGCAGCAGCAGATGCTGCATAATCTGGCCTGCAAATATATCGGGCAGATCGGCAGCGAGCAGGTGGGCGCGCTTAAACTCCAAACACCGGAAGCCCCCAGCGCTGGAACCATTCAGAAGCTGGAACTGCTTAGTGACATCAAGTTCAGCGAGGCCCGCAAAGTCGGGAAGCGCACGTATGATGACGGAAAGTTCATTGCGTCCCTTCGTCAGCAGGTTGAGGGTGGCAAAAGTCTAAGCGAACGGCAGGTTGCCGCGATGGATTCCGTGCTGATGAAGTATTCTGACCAGATCGAAAATTTTGATGTCGTCAAAGCGGAATTGAATATGGTGGCGAAGCCTGAAACGGTAGATGCCGGACAGACTGGTGAGCTACTTGGTCTGATGAAAACGGTTGTAACGTGGAATCCGCCGGTCATGCGCGGCAAGCGCGAATTTAACGACCAGAATTTCTACGAATCGCTGTTCGGGCAGTTTGGTAGTAAAGGTGCGCTCTCCGAAAAGCAGGTCGCGGCCCTCAAGAAAATGATGGCGCGTTATGCCACCCAGATTCCTTCCTACGAAGAAGTCCGCGACCAATACGGTCTTCTCGAGCCGAAAGTGAAAAAGTAGCAACTGCGTTGCGGCACAGCGTTTCGAGGAACTTTCCAAACCTTGGAAGAAAAGTTTCCAAGGTTTGGAGAATCCGGTAGAAATACTTCTAATGTTTGGAAAAACGGTGAAGGCCTGTCGGTAAAATAATGAGAAGAGTCCAATTATCCCTGTCGGATGCGATCAAGTATCTAAGAGTTGCCTTAAAGGTCGAGTGCGCGGATGTGTGCGACGGCATTCCGGATGCGGTTTTGGGGCACTGGTTGATGGATCCGAAAACGAATTTATCTTTTTTGCCAGAGGGCGCTTCTCGTCGCTGGCCTCGTGTGCGGGACGCATTCGAGCGAATGATTAGTCCTGCCAAAAAACTGCCTTCTCATGCTGTGGTGGAGTGTCAGGGGGAGCTGAATCTGGATTGGCAAGTGAAGTTGGAGGGGGCTCCTAAACTTTCCTGTGTCGATCTTTTTGCCGGTTGTGGAGGGCTGTCCCTTGGTTTAGAAAAAGCGGGATTTGAACCATTACTGTTTTGTGAAATCAACAAGGATGCTGCGAGCACGTATTTAGCCAACCGTAAAAAGGTGGGATATTTTCAGTATTCAGATGTATCAACCCTCACGAATGAAAAGATTGAGTGTCATTTGCGCTTCTGGAAAGAAAACGGGATTGATGATGTGGATTTGGTGTGTGGCGGACCACCTTGTCAGGGGTATTCCGGAATTGGCCATCGTAGAACCTTTAAATTGGATAAACAGGATATCCCGTCGAATCATTTGTTTAAGGAGATGGTTCGCGTGATTCAGGCGATTCGTCCACGTATGTTTTTGTTTGAGAACGTGCGGGGCTTGATGGTCAGTCGGTGGACGCCGGATGGGGAAAAAGGTGAGATTTTTAAAGAGGTGTTGAAGACTCTCAGTTCCATTAAAGGCTATGGGGTTCGATGGCAGTTGGTTTATGCGAAAGACTATGGCGTTCCTCAAAATCGTCCGCGATTGTTAATTGTTGGTGTGCGCAATGATGTTCTGTTGTTGCCGCCTGCAAAGAGAGATGAATCGGGAAATATTTTGATGTCTGCAGTTGCAGATGGGTTGCTTCCGAAGGGAGAGGGAAACCCTCCAGATTTGATCGATGCATTTGGCGACTTGCTGGATCTGGATTATTTGAATAAGCGGGCGACGGGGCAGTATCCGAGCGGAGCAAAAACATTGTTTCAAAAAGAGATCCGAACGGAACCCAGCGGGAAAATTGCCCGAAAGGGTGATTTATTGACGGAGCAGGAATATTCGCAGCACGCAGATTGTATTCGAGATAAATTTCAGCACATGATCGATAACGAAGGAGAAATTCCGGAGCACATGCAAACCAAAAAATTTGCGCAGAGAGTGCTTCCTGCTCGTTGGCGGGATGGCGGCCCAAACATCACGGCCACATCACTTCCTGAAGATTATGTCCATTATTGTCAGCCCAGAGCGTTAACAGTTCGAGAGTGGGCGCGATTACAGACCTTTCCTGACCATTATGTTTTTATGGGTCCGCGAACGACGGGGGGGCGACGACGGGCGGGAGACCCGGGTAAAGGAATTTGGGATCGTGATGTTCCCAAATATACTCAAATCGGGAATGCGGTTCCTGTTCGTTTAGCTTATCAGGTGGGGATGAAGTTTGCGGAAATTTTAGAAGGGAAGTAATACCCATGAGACAGCTGACAGATCTTGAGCAGAAGAATGCGATGTATCTTTCTGAGCAGGATATTGAGTTCTCATTTTTACTTCCGACCTCGACGGGATTGAAAAAATCCATCATGGATGCCGTTACGCCATTGCGTGACTACCTATCCCGAAAAGGCATACATGACTTCTCTGGGCAATTTCAGGGGCAGGATCACAAGGTATGTCTTGATGCAGTTGTTGTTGGGCGGGGCGGCGTTAATAAAAGTGTCGCCACGCTTTATCGACCGAATACCAAAAAAGGCGACCCTCGAATTTGGTTTAGTCGTTTGCAGTCACAAATTGCTCCTGATGAAATGTTGGCCATTGTTGCTCGTGAAAAAACGTTATTCGCCTTGAGTCTATCTGCTGATTGTTATGAAAACCGTATGGTGGTTGACACGGAGTTTGAAGCCGTCCTTTCAGAGTTGAGACCCAGCAGAGAGCTTGGTGGAGTTGCTCGGGAGTTGCTCGGGAAAATCGATTTACTTTCACGCGGCGGATATATTCCCGCAGAATGTGCGGGAGATACGGCAATTGGTCGAACCCTTGAGTCTGCTTTAGGTTTGGTGATGAATAGTCGGCAAGAGCCGGACTATAAGGGCATTGAGTTGAAGGCAAAGCGCCAGAAGAGCAATACAAGAAAAACCTTATTTGCAAAAGTTCCAGAATGGGAGCTCGGTTCATTGAAATCATTCCGAGAATTTCTGGATGCATACGGGTATCAGCGCAATGGGCTCTGGCGGCTTAATTGCACCGTGAACGCCTTAAATCGAAATCCTCAAGGTTTAAAACTGGCTGTTGATTACGGCTTAAACCTATTGATTGAGAACGGAAAGCTGGATGATATTTTTCAAAATAAAGTGTTGGTTTGGACTTTGGATGCACTTTTAACGAAACTCGCCGAAAAACACCGAGAAACATTTTGGGTTGAAGCGGAAACCCGAAAAATAGGGGGTCGTGAAGAGTTTTTGTTTAAGCGAATTGAATATACGAGAGCTCCGCGCAGTTATCAATTCCCCGATCTGCTTTCTGCTGGATTAATCACGGTGGATCATTTGATTAAGGCGAAGGGTTTGTCCGCACACGAGCGGGGGCCGTTATTCAAGATGAATAAAACTGGATTTAAGTTGTTGTTCCCCCGACCGCTTCGGCTTGAGCTAGGTTAGTGCGCAAGCCGTTTCTAGACGTTGGGAAAAACGGGTGTTCATTTTCCATGTTGATTCGAGAGAGGGTGTCGGAATGAAAAATACGAATTTAGATTTTAAGAAACTGATTGCTTCAATTCATCAGGTGCATGACGAACTGACTGCTCAGGCGAGCCGCGCGGTAAATGTTAGCCTGACCCTGCGAAACTGGCTGATCGGTGCGTATATTGCGGAGTACGAATTGAACGGCGCGGATCGGGCGGAGTACGGGGAGTCTTTATTGTCTCATCTTTCGGAGGAGCTTGAACGGTTGCCAATTCGCTCTTGCGGGAAACGCCAACTTTACCAGTACTTGCTTTTTTATCGAACTTATCCTGAAATTGTGCGGTCACTGAACGCACAATTACAACTCCTTTTGCCTCAAGGGGTTGAATCGTTAAACGCGAAACTGCGATCACCGACCACACTTTCTGGTGTTCCATCGGAAAAGCTGGTTAACCGATTGGCCTACACGCATCTTGAACAGATATTTACTATTGCCGATGAAACAAAACGGGCCTTTTACGAAATGGAATGCGTTCGAGGCGGGTGGTCAGTGAGAGAACTCAAACGGCAGATTGGGGCGCTCTTTTATGAGCGAACAGGTTTGTCTTTGAATAAAGGAGCGCTGTCTGAACTCACGCAACAATCGACGGAAAAATCGGAACCGGCACTGATGATCCGCGATCCCTATGTTTTTGAATTTCTCGGGTTGAACTCTGCTGAGGTCATGAGCGAATCGCACCTTGAAGATCAACTGACGGATCGACTTCAGGACTTTCTGCAGGAAATGGGGCATGGATTTTGTTTCGATTTCGAAGCCCGACAAAAACGTATTCTGATTGGCGACGAATACAATTTTGTTGATCTTGTGTTTTATCACCGCGTTCTTAAATGCCATGTGCTGGTGGATCTGAAGCTCGAACCTTTTAATCATGAAAATGTAGGTCAGCTTAATACATACGTCAGCTGGTATCGAAAAAATATGATGACTGAAGGCGACAATCCGCCCGTCGGCATTCTGCTTTGCACCGATAAAAACCACGTGCTTGCTGAATATGCACTGGCGGGAATGGATAACAGCCTTTTCGTTTCCAAGTATCAACTCGAACTGCCGGACAAAGAGGCGATGCAGAACTTTGTTGAAGAGCAGTTGAAGAAAGAAACAGAATGATCGACCCGTGTGTTGAGCATTTTGTTAAATATCTGCAGGGGGAAAAAAATGCCTCGGAGCACACCGTCAGCAGCTACCTGATTGATATTCGGCAGTTCGTCGAGCTGATCTGGGGCGAAGAGGCGCAGCCGCCGTACAACTGGAAAGAGGTTGATCGTTTGGCCGCCCGCAAGTTTTTGGTTTTTTTTCAGAAGTTGGCAATGGAACCGGCGACCACAGGCCGTAAACTTTCGGCTTTGCGTTCGTTTTATAAATTTATGGTGCGTGAGGAGTATGTTCCGCTCAATCCGTTCAGCGGATTGCCTCTACCGAAGAAAGGCAGTTATCTGCCCGCCGTTCTCTCGGTGAAAGAAATTGAACAGCTGCTGGCGGCACCGCACGCGCTGGCGGCGGCGGAAAAGCCGGAAGGATTATTTCAGGAATATATTCCGGTGCGTGACACGGCGATTCTCGAGGTGCTTTACAGTACCGGTATGCGTATCGGCGAATTGGTCACGATGACTGAAGGCCGGATTGATATTCTTTCCGGCATTATCAGCGTGCTCGGCAAAGGTAAAAAGGAGCGGCTCTGTCCGCTGGGGCGTCCGGCGGAGCGGGCGTTGCAGAATGCGCTGGCGTGGCGGCAGGATGTCTGGCTATCGCTCGGCATGAAGGGTGAGCCCAAACGCGTTATTTTTCTCAACAAAAACGGCGGCCCGCTGACGGCGCGGTCGGTCGAGCGGATGATGAAACGGTATGTTGGCTACTGCGGACTGAAACCGAGCATTTCTCCGCACGCCATGCGGCACAGCTTTGCTACCCATCTGCTGGATAACGGAGCCGATCTGCGTAGTGTGCAGGAACTGCTCGGTCATGCCAGTCTATCGACCACGCAGATTTACACTCACGTTTCGGTTGAAAAACTCAAACGGGTTTATGAAGAGGCGCATCCAAGGGCGTGAAAATTTTTGATTTAAGATTTCCGAATGCCGATTGGAGAAGGTAAAAGCGTTCTTCCAATTGTTGGAATTTGAGAAATAGGCATGAGATGGTGCACAATGAAACTCGGAAATCTTAAATCGGAAATCTGAAATCCCCCATGATCTGGATTTTATACAACCTGCTTTTTCCTATTGGCTTTCTGTTTTTGTTGCCGAAGTTTATTTCGCGCATGGCGCGGCGCGGCGGTTACCGGCGGCATTTCGAACAGCGTGTCGGTATTTACGGACGGGGAACGGCGACGAAACTGGCCGAAGGCCGGCGCATCTGGATTCATGCGGTGAGTGTCGGTGAACTGTTTGTGGCGCTACGCTTTATTGAAGAATACCGCAAACAGCATTCCAGCGCATTGTTTGTGCTGAGCACCAATACCTCCACCGGTCACGCGCTGGCTGAAAAGAAGCTCGATCCGCGTGACGTGTTGATTTATTTTCCTGTCGATCTTCCCTTGGTGATGAACCGGGTGTTTAACATCATCAATCCGCT
The DNA here is from genome assembly GCA_038213895.1 of Kiritimatiellales bacterium. Classification (GTDB taxonomy): domain Bacteria; phylum Verrucomicrobiota; class Kiritimatiellia; order Kiritimatiellales; family Tichowtungiaceae; genus Tichowtungia. Next base: position 26,668 of record JBBQSL010000002.1, read on the forward strand.
TCAGATAATTTTAGTTGAGTGCGAATTCTGGCCGAACATGGTGCGGCAGGCGTTTAAGCGCGGTATTCCAGTGGCGCTGATTAACGGGCGGGTTTCCGACTCCTCATTTAAAGGGTATATGACCCTGCGACCGTTTATCCGCCGCATTCTTGAAATGATCAGCCCGCTCTGTATGCAGGGTCGGCAGGATGCGGAACGGATTATTGCGCTGGGCGCACGGCCTGAAACAGTGAAAATGCTTGGCACGGCCAAGTATGACTTGCCGCCGCCCGCCGCCGATGCGGATGCCAAAGCCCGTGCTGTGCTCCGGAATATTTCTGTTCCGGACAACGCGCTGATTTTGCTTGGCGGTTCGACCTGGCCGGGCGAAGAAGAAGTTCTCTGCCAGATTTATAAAAATCTTAAGCCGAAGTATCCCGAGCTTTTCTTGGTTCTTGTGCCGCGTCACGCGGAACGGCGCGATGAAGTCGTCAAAGCGATCAAAGCGCAGGAGCTTTCCTTCGTATTGCGTAGCAACGTTGACGCGACACCCTCATTGCGTCCGGATGTGCTCGTGGTGGACACCACCGGCGAGCTGATGAATTTTTATGTGGGTTCCGATGTGGTGTTTGTTGGCAAGAGTCTTTGCGAACACGGCGGACAGAATCCGATTGAACCGGCACTATTTGGCAAAGCTGTGGTCGTCGGGCCGAATATGGAAAACTTTCCGTCTGTCATGGATGACTTTCTTTCCGCTCAGGCTTTGCTACAGGTGCCGGACGCACAAAGTTTGGAGACAACCATGGCTGGACTGCTGGCTGATTCTTCGGCTCGCGCAAAACTTGGAGAAGCGGCGCGTGGTGTGATTGATAGCCACAGCGGTGTTATTACTGAGATGGTTCGGGAAATCGGATAATTTCTTTCATCGTTACATTTTCAGAAGATCCTTCAGCAAAACGGTTATCAGACGGCGATGATCGGCAAGATTCATCTCAATGGAAAAATGCAGGGCTTCGATTGTTGGGACGTACTGCCGGGACAGGGCGGATATGTCAATCCGGTCTTTATCAGTGAGAAGGGCAAAACGCAGTCTGAGGGCTATGTTAGCGACAGCATCACCGACAAGGCACTGAACTGGCTTAAGAACCAGCGCGATCAGAGCAAGCCTTTCATGTTGATGGTTCATCTCTTGATCGCGCCGGCGTGCCGATTCCCGAGGATATGCAGGGGCTGAGTCTGGTTCCGTTGTTTAAAGGCGAAACGCCGAAGGATTGGCGCACGTCGCTCTATTACCACTACTACGAATATCCCGGCATTCATAAAGTGCGCCGCCATGAAGGTGTTTTTACACGCGGTTTGTCATTGTGAGTTTTGCGCCGGTTGTGTAGCGTTCGTACCAAGGAAAAAGACAATGGCTTCATCAGACATCTATCAAGTGAAGGATCCGCAGTGGGCGAAGAAAGCAGAAACTCCGTCTCGGCAGGGTCGGCGGCATCGCCGCAGTAAAACATTTGATGAGGCGGTCAATCCCGATCTACCGCATACGCATCGTCGGCGCAGTCACAACAGTGGGTTCCGCCGATTCCGCCACCTGATGAAAAATCCGAGTTTTAATAAAAAGTTTTGGATTATTACACTGGGTACTTCAGCACTGATTTTGGCTTCACTGATTGTCTGGGATGTTTTTTTCCGTTATCCAAAGACTAATCTTAACCCAGAGTCGCAGATTTATCGCGCCGTGGTGGAGTAGAATGGTTGTCAGGATATCGCAGATAACGGATAACTGTGTCGGACTTTGGCCGTTCAATGCCAGTTTTTAAACAGGTCATTAAAGAAGGCTTTGGTTTTTCCGCTCCATTTTTTCCAGATGGGTGGCGCTTTGCGCGCATAAGGTGGCGGGCTGACTTCTAGATCGGCGGGTTGCCCGACGGTGAACCAGTCCTGACTCCTCTGTTGCAGGTAGATGGCGCGGTATTCTGCACCGGCCGCCTGATAAATGAAGATGGCGATCAAGACGAGGAAGAAATTCTTTTCATAGAGTCCGAAGATGCCGAAGGCGACGGACATAATTCGTCCGATGCGCGCGGCCAGTGCGGTGGCTTTTAGGCGGCCGAGACGGGGCGTCATGATAGCGCGAAAGATGCGTCCGCCGTCCATTGGAAACGATGGCAGCAGGTTGAATAGACACAGCATTAGGTTGACGTTACGCAGTGAGATAAAAATAAAAGCGAACCGTCCGAGCCAGCCAAATAAAACCGCCAGCAGGAGGCTGGTTAGCGGCCCGGCGGCGGCAACAAGAAATTCGTCCATCGGCCGCGACGGGATGTGATCCATCTTGGCGACTCCGCCGATTGGCAGTAGCATAATTTCTCGTACGCGGCAGCCTTTGCGGATAGCGACCCACGAGTGACCCAGTTCGTGCAGAGCCACGCTGGCGAAAAGCGCTACGGCGTAGAGCAGGCCGAATAAACCCGACGAAAAGGTCAGAACAATCAGCAGAATAATCAGCGTGATGTGTACCCGGATCGGGATACCCATAACTTTTGTAATCAGATACGAGCGTTTAATCATAAAAAACCTCCATGGATAACCGGACGAAAGGAGTGATGGATTAATGAGGGAAAAGAACAGAGTTCATATTCATCCAGTCATCCTGCAATCCACTATTACTCTCACAGTCTTCCGGCTTTAAACGGGTGTGTCAAGTTTCCGGGTGCAGAGGATTGACGGGCAAGGGGTGTTCCGGTAGGGTTCGCGGGATTTTTATAGAAAAAAGCCCCTCGTGGGGCGTAACGCAAATAGGGAGAAAGACATGGCTATCAAAGTTGGTATTAATGGTTTCGGACGCATCGGACGCATGGTTTTCCGCGCTGCCGCTGGTCGCAAAGACATCGAAGTGGTCGGTATTAACGACCTGCTGGACGTCAATTATCTGGCGTATATGCTCAAGTATGATTCAGTTCACGGCCAGTTCGAAGGCACGGTGGAAGTCAAAGACGGCAAACTCGTCGTCAACGGCAACGCAATCCGCATTACTGCGGAAAAAGATCCGTCTGCTCTCAAGTGGGGCGATATCGGTGCTGAAGTCGTTGTTGAATCCACTGGCTTCTTCCTGACCAAAGAAACGGCTCAGAAGCACATTGATGCTGGCGCGAAGAAGGTTGTTCTTTCCGCTCCGTCTAAAGATGATACCCCGATGTTTGTTTGCGGCGTTAACACCGACAAATATGCCGGTCAGACGATCGTTTCTAACGCTTCCTGCACCACCAACTGTCTGGCTCCGATTGCTAAAGTTCTGAATGACAAGTTCGGTATCAAGCGCGGTCTGATGACCACGGTTCATGCTGCAACCGCTACACAGAAGACGGTTGACGGTCCTTCCGCCAAAGACTGGCGCGGCGGCCGCGGTATTCTCGAAAACATCATTCCGTCCTCGACTGGCGCTGCCAAAGCGGTAGGCGTGGTGATTCCAGAACTTAAAGGCAAGCTCACCGGTATGGCCTTCCGCGTACCGACTTCCGACGTGTCGGTGGTTGACCTGACCTGCGAACTAGTCAAAGAAGCTTCCTACGAAGAAATCTGCGCGGCGATGAAAGAAGCGGCTGCTGGTTCTCTCAAGGGCATCCTTGGTTACACCGAAGACGACGTGGTTTCGACGGACTTCCGTCATGAAGCCCGCACCTCGGTCTTTGACGCCAAAGCGGGTATCCAGCTCGACAAGACCTTCGTTAAAGTTGTGGCTTGGTATGACAACGAATGGGGTTATTCCAATAAAGTCCTCGACCTGATCGCGGTCATCAGCAAGTAAGCTGATTCCGTTTCAGTGTAAAAGCCGTTCTCCGCATCGCGGGGGGGCGGTTTTTTTATTTATATACCCCAAGATTCACAAAATTAATTGCCGCCGCCCTTTAAGCCGTATATCTTACGGCATCTTCCGCGTGTCGTGCCATGGTTGGTGCGGCACCGGTTTATGGCCATAAAAAACTAAATCCAAGGAGAGTTGCGATGAAGGGTATTCCGATCTCAGGTGTCCGCAATTTTGCATTGATGGGTCATACAGGCAGCGGAAAGACGTCTTTGCTGGACGTTATGCTGAATATCCTTGGAACGAATGAGCGGGTCGGTTCCGTGGACGACAAGAGCAGTATGGCCGACTGGACGCCGGAAGAGCAGGAACACGAAATTTCGATCTGGGCAAAACCCTTTGATGGCGTTTATACCGCCGCCAGCGGAAAACAACGTCGTTTTGTCGTCATTGACACCCCCGGTTATGCCGACTTTATCGGCCAACTCACCGCCGCCGCAGAAATCACTGACGCGGCATTGATTGTCGTGGACGCTATTTCCGGCATTCAGGTGGGCACCAACCGAGCGTGGAAAGTATGTGAAAAGCGCAATTTGCCGCGCGGTATTGCCATTACTGGTCTCGATAAACCGGAGGCCAGTTTTGAAAAGGCGCTGGCCGCTGTGAAAGCCATGTGGGGCGAGAGCCGTTGCGTGCCGGTCGTGCTGCCAACTAATGATCGGCGGTCAGAAGTGGATATTCTAAACACCCCGACGGAGGAAGTTCCGTCCGACATGGCCGCACCGGTGAAAGCGATTCGCGACCATCTCATTGAACTGGCCGCTGAAACCGATGACAAGCTGATGGAAAAATATTTCAACGGCGAGGAACTGACCGCCGATGAATTTTCCGACGGCCTGCGCAAGGCCGTACACGAAGCGCACCTGATTCCAGTTTTTGCCGCCTCAGCCAAGACCAAGATCGGCGTGAAGGAAACGATGGACTCAATCAGCCGTCTTTTCCCGTCGCCGGAAGACTATCCGGTTAAATGCGCCGACGGTCATGAAGTAGCCACGGGCGAGAACGAACCGTTTGCCGGATTGGTCTGGCGCTCGGTAAATGATGCGTTCACAGGGCAGCTTAGCTTTTTACGCGTCTATCGCGGCACGCTCCGGCCCAATACGGAAGTACTCAACGCGACTAAAGGCGAAAAAGAACGCATCGGCAGCATTTTTTATATCAACGGTAAAAAGTCGACCGACTGTCAGGAAGCTAAAGCGGGCGACATTATCGCTTTGCCGAAGCTGAAAAATACTTTCCTCAACGACACACTCTGTCTGCCGACTGAAAAAATCACCTTCAAGCCGATTGAGTTTCCTCATCCGGTGATGGCGTATGCGGTTGTGCCCAAGACCAAAGGCGACGAGGATAAAATTGGTACCGCGCTCCACCGCGCAGCGGATGAAGATCCTTCCATTCGCATCGAGCGCAACACAGAAACACATGAAACCCTGCTGTGGGGCATGGGTGACATGCACCTCGATGTCACGTTGGAACATATTAAAAACCGTAGTAAAGTGGACATTACCCACCACACGCCGAAAGTCGCTTACCGGGAGACCATTACCGGCACTGGTGAAGGACACTATAAACACAAAAAGCAATCCGGCGGACGCGGTCAGTACGGCGAATGCTACGTGAGGGTTCATCCGCGCGTTCCGGGTGACAACGAATGGTTTGCCAACAAACTCGTTGGAGGTTCTATTCCTAGCAACTTTGTTCCCGCCTGCCAGAAAGGGTTTGTGGACGGCATGGCCAAAGGTCCGCTGGTCGGTTCCGAAGTCAGCAACATCAAAGTCGAACTGTATGACGGGTCCTATCACGATGTGGACTCCTCTGAAGTCGCCTTCAAAATCGCTGGGTCGCGCGCCTTGCACGAAGCGATTGAAAAAGCGCGGCCGGTTCTGCTGGAACCGATCATGACCATTACCATCACCGTCCCCGACGAATACATGGGCGACATCACCGGCATCCTCAACACCAAACGCGGACGTATTCTTGGTATGGGTGTAGATGAAGGGATGCAGGTCATTACGGCTGAAGTGCCGCAGGCTGAGACGTTTAAATTTTGTTCGGAATTGCGTTCTATCACGGGTGGACGCGGCTCATTTGAGCTAACCTTCACCCGCTACGAACAGGTCGCCGCAAACATCGCCCAGAAAGTCATCGCCGCAGCCCAAAAGGATAAAGTCGTCGTCGAGGATTGATAAGGTTAGAAAAATCCGCCGTCTTTTTTCAGGAGGTTTTCGGGAATTTCGCGGATGAAGGTGGAGGGCTCGTAGTAGATGACTCCGCCGTCATGTTTGCGGCGTACTTGCGGGCAGCAGAGGAAGAGCTGGTCTTCGGCGCGTGTTACGGCGACATAAAAGAGTCTTCGTTCTTCAGATTCGCCGCCGACCTGTTCGACCGATTTTGAGCTAGGGAATAGTCCTTCGTTCAACCAGAGCACAAAGACGGCCTTCCATTCGAGCCCTTTGGCTTGATGTACGGTGCTTAGCCGGACGCCGTCTTGTCCGGCGGGCGCAGTTTCGGCCTCGGCGTCGAGATTGGTCAATAAAGCCATTTCGCTTAGGAAGGCGGAGCAGGTTTCGAAGCGGGCGGTGAAGTCGATTAGGCTGTCGAGATCTTCCTGCCGATGCTTGGCGTTTTCAAAGGTTTCGACGAGGTACTCGCCATAAAAGGCTTTGTTGAATCGGTAGATGATTTCTCCGGGATCGTCGCAGAGCGACTCCGCCTCGTAGGCGAGAAATACGGGCTGGATTGCTTTCCAGATTGATTCGGTGGAAGCAGGCAGGGCGGCGAGCAATTGCGTATGCGCTTCCGGTTTGCGGGCCTCAAAGCGCGATCCGAGTTTTTTCCAGATTTTGTCGGCGGTTTTTGGTCCAAGCTTTGGAAACATTTCTAGGAGTCGTTTGAAGGCCAGTTCGTCGGCTGGATTTTCCAGCAGGCGCAGGACGGTGCAGGCGTCTTTGACGTGGGCTTGTTCGAAAAAGCGGATGCCGGAAGTGACCTGAAAAGGGAACCGCGCGTGGGTTAGCGCCATTTGTAGTTCCATGGCGTGGAAGTGCGAGCGGTAGAGTACGGCGATATCGGAAAGTTTGGTGCCTTGGCGTTTCAGTTCTTCGATTTTGGCGATGACATAACGGGCCTGTTCGTCGCCGTCACGAAGCATAGCCAGTGAGGGTTTGGCGATACTCTCGCGTACAGAGCGCAGCGTTTTCTGAAATTGATGCGGATTCCCAGCAATACAGGCGTTGGCAACGTCGAGAATTTCTGGCGTACTGCGGTAATTGACTTCGAGTTTGTAGGTTTGTGTATCGGGATAGCGTTTCGGGAACGAGAGAAAGTTGTGGTAGTCCGCGCCGCGCCACGAATAGATACTCTGGAAATCGTCGCCGACCACCATCAGGTTTTTATGTTTTACGGCCAGCAGGTGAACCCACTCGGCCTGAATGGTGTTGGTATCCTGATATTCGTCCACCAGTACATATTGGAATCGTTCTTGATACTGCTCCCGTGCGAATTCCGAGGTTTGGAAAAGTTTCAGCGCGTAGAGAAGTAGATCGTCGAAATCCATTACATTGAGTGCTTTTTTGCGTTTCACGTAGTGGTCGCGAAGTTTCAGAACGTCATCGATATTGATCGGCGTGTCGTCAAACCAGGCGTAGGCCAATTCATCGAGCGGCTTCTGCGAGCCGGAGGCGAGACCGTAGAGGCTGAGTAGCACCTGAGGCTTGGGAAAGTGCTCATCGTCCAGTTCGAGCTCATCGACGCAGGACTTCATTAGCTTTTTGGCGTCGTCCGAGTCGAGAATGGTGTAGTCATTGCCGAAGCCGACTTCGCGGGCATGACGGCGTAGCAGGCGGTTGGCCAGATGATGGAACGTTCCTCCGAGCAGACCGCTCACCGCGCCACCGGTGAGGTCGTGTGCTCGGTCGAGCATTTCGCGGGCGGCTTTGTTGGTGAACGTCAGCAGGAGAATACGGTTTGGATCGACACCTTGTTCGATGAGCCATGCGACGCGGTAAACCAGCGTGCGGGTTTTCCCGGTACCGGCGGCGGCAATGACGAGCGACGGCCCGTCGGGCGCGGTCACAGCGGCGTATTGTTCTTCGTTCAGTTCTTCATGGAAATTCATAGGAGAAGATTTCTACAGAAGCGGACGAGGTATAAAAAGGTTAAATGCAACTTACCTTTGAACAGAGTTTCTAACTCAATGCTTGTAAAAGGATGGGTTATAACTATTGTTGTCACATGGCCTATAAAACAAAAGTTCGGAAGATCGGAAATTCGCTGGGTATTGTGCTACCCAAACAGGTACTTCAGGCGATGAAGGTAGAAGAGGGCGCAACGCTCTACATCACTGAAGCACCGAAGGGTGCTATGAAAGTGACGCCGGAGCAGAATGATTTCGATAAAATGATGCAGATCGCCGAAACCGGCATGCAGCGTTATCGTAATGCTCTGCGGGAGTTGGCGAAATGAAGGAGCCGTTGTGGGTTTCTGTTGAAGTCGTTCTGACTGTACAGGAGGAACTGCTGGCTCGTTTCGGCGGACTGTCCGGTTTGCGCGATGAGGGGTTGCTGGATTCCGCGTTAAACCGTCCGCAGAACCTTTTTCATTACGGGAACCCATCCCTGTTCGAATTGGCGGCGGAATATGCGCTCGGTATTGTCAAAAATCACCCGTTTCTCGATGGCAACAAACGCGCTGGATTTATGGCCGCCTATGTTTTTCTCGGAGCCAATGGACAGGATTTAAAAGCACCTGAAGCAGAAGCCGTAGTGAAAACGCTGGCGCTAGCCGCTGGTGAAATCGGCGCAAATGAATACGCCGACTGGCTCAAAGCCTCCTGCATCAAACATTTAAAATAATTTTTCGAACATTGTAAAACGCGATGAGGAGAGGCTCTGGACTTTTGGAGTGCGTGCGGGAAGCGGTATTCCGTGCCACGCCGCTTTGTATTCTGCCGACAAGCGGTATCCCGTGCGGCGGCAGTCGTGTCGATAGGAGAACGAGCTGTGCATTGCTTATCTCCTTGAATCAGAGCGGTGCCGCCCGCTGGTTGTCCCCGCACTCCAAAAAACGACATCTTAAGAATGTAAACCGAATCTAACTTCTGTCCTCTGATTTCTGACCTCTGTCTTCCGCCCCCTGAAACTTGACTCCTGACCTTCGACTTTTGACGTTCCGACTTTCGACCTAACCCTTCCACGAATCTTTGAGCGTGACGGTGCGGTTGAAGACCAGCTTGTCCGCGGCGGTGTCAAGGTCTGTACAGAAGTAGCCGATGCGCTCGAACTGGAATTTTTCACCGGCCTTGGACGTGGCCAGTCCGGGTTCGACGATGCCGGTAATTACTTTTAGTGAATCCGGACTCAGATAGGTTTTGAAGTCAGCTTCTTCCGCAGCAGGATTTTCGCTGGTGAAGAGTCGGTCGTAGAGGCGGACTTCGGCTTTGATGCCGTGCGGTGCAGAGACCCAGTGAATAGTGCCTTTGACTTTACGTCCGTCGGGGGCATTGCCGCCGCGGCTTTCCGGGTCGTGCGTGCAGTGCAGTTCAATCACGTTGCCGGTGGCATCTTTGACGACGTTCGTGCAGGTGATGAGATAGGTGCCGCGCAGGCGTACTTCGGTGCCGGGAGCGAGGCGGAAGAATTTTTTAGCTGGTTCTTCCATGAAGTCTTCGTGCTCAATGTAGATTTCCCGTGCAAACGGAACGGTGCGGACACCCAACTCCGGTTTGTTCGGATGATTTGGCAGTTCGAAGTCTTCGTTCTGGCCTTCCGGATAGCTGGTGATGACGACTTTGAGCGGATCGAGCACGGCCATGCGGCGCGGCGCGATTTCGTTGAGGTCATTGCGGACGTGGTATTCGAGCAGGGCGACGTCAGTTAGGCTTTCCGTTTTGGTGATACCGATTTCGGTGCAGAAGGCGCGGATGGCTTCCGGCGTGTAGCCGCGACGGCGCATGCCGCAGATGGTCGGCATACGCGGGTCGTCCCAGTTGCTGACTAACTTTTCTTTAACCAATTCGAGCAGCTTGCGTTTGCTCATGATGGTGTAGGTGAGATTGAGACGGGCGAATTCGTACTGGCGAGGTTGATAGAGGCTGAGCGTTTCGAGAATCCAGTCATAGAGCGGGCGGTGAACTTCAAATTCAAGCGTGCAGAGGGAGTGGGTGACGCCTTCGATGGAGTCTTCTAGGCAGTGGGCGAAGTCGTACATCGGGTAGATGCACCACGTGTCGCCGGTGTTGTGGTGACTGGCGTGCTTAATGCGGTAGATGGCCGGGTCGCGCATATGCAGGTTGGGTGAATTCATGTCGATTCGAGCGCGGAGGACGTAGGTTCCGTCGGCGAACTCACCGGCTTTCATCCGTTCGAACAAGGCGAGGTTTTCTTCGATGGAGCGCATGCGTCCTGCTGGTTCTTTGCCGGGCAGGTGGGGTACCCCGCGGTATTCTTTAAAGGCATCGACGCTCAAGTCGCAGACGTAGGCTTTGCCGAGTTTGATGAGTTCAACGGCGCATGCGCACATTTTTCCGAAGTAATCCGATGCCCAGTAGAGGTTTTTGCCCCAGTCAAATCCTAGCCAGCGGACGTCGTTTTCAATGGCCTCGACGTATTCGGTGTCTTCAGCGGTCGGGTTGGTGTCATCAAAGCGCAGGTGGCAGCGTCCGCCATATTTGAGAGCGGTACCGAAGTCGAGGCAGATGGCCTTGGCGTGGCCGATGTGCAAGTAGCCATTGGGCTCGGGCGGGAACCGGGTGACTACCTCGGTGTGTTTGCCGGAGGCTAAATCTGAATCAATAATGTCGTGAATAAAATTACTGCCGGGATCACTCATAGTATTTTCCTTTAAATATATCGCTTTTCTGCCTGATTTTAAACGAAATGGCAATCTTTTGTGCGAAATATTGGGGGTTTTAAAGTTGACTTTATACGTCCTGATTCAGTAAAACAACAAAGACGATAATGATTTATGGTTTAATGTAAAGGAGTTGGAATTATGAAGATGTCAACCAAAGGCCGCTACGCCGTTCGAATCCTGCTGAGTATTGCCCGATTTCAGAAAAATGGACCAGTTTCTAAAAAGGTTATCGCCGAGGAGGAATCTATTTCTGCCGATTACATCGAGCAGATTATTGTGCCTCTTAAGAATGATGGACTGGTCGTGGGGCTGCGCGGCGTCAAAGGCGGCTTCCGGCTCGCCAAAGATCCATCCAAAATTACGGTGTGTGATATTTTAAAGGCCTCAGAGGGTGAAATGAGTCTTGTGGATTGCGAACGGAACGATTGTAAAGGCCGCGACAAAAATATTTGTGTCACTCGTCCGATCTGGGAGGGTGCGTCCAAAGTGCTCGAAGCCTATTTTTCAAAGACTACTCTAAAAGACCTGCTGGATCGGGTTGCCGATCTCGAAAAAACAGGAGCCTCAAGCTACACGATTTAAGAGTAAAAGGATTTAAGATGAAAATTTATGATAATGTAACGCAGACGATTGGGGGAACGCCTCTCGTCCGACTCAATCGGCTAACCGCTGGCCTTAAAGCCACGGTGGCCGTCAAAATGGAATCGCGCAACCCGCTCGGCAGTGTCAAAGATCGTATCGGGATTGCGATGATCGAGGCCGCTGAAAAAAGCGGAGATCTTAAGCCCGGTGCAACGATCGTCGAGCCAACCAGTGGAAATACCGGCATTGCGCTGGCCTTTGCGGCGGCGGCCAAAGGGTACAAACTGATTCTCACCATGCCTGAGACCATGAGCATTGAACGGCGCAAACTGCTCGCTGCGCTTGGTGCGGAACTCATTCTCACGCCCGGTACCGAAGGGATGCCCGGAGCTATTAAAAAAGCTGAAGCTTTGGTTGGTACACTGCCCAATGCGTATATGCCGCAACAGTTTGATAATGCGGCCAACCCTGAAATTCACCGCAAAACCACGGCGGTTGAAATCTGGGACGACACGGACGGCCAAGTTGATTTATTTGTCGCGGGCGTCGGGACTGGCGGAACCCTCACCGGCGTTGGCAGCGTGCTTAAAAAACGCAAACCGTCCGTTAAAATCGTGGCGGTTGAACCTGCTGACTCACCGGTTATCTCTGGCGGCAAGCCCGGTCCGCACAAGATTCAGGGAATTGGAGCGGGATTTATCCCGACCAACTTCGACCGAAAAATTGTCGACGAAGTTTTACTAATTTCCGCCGCTGATGCTGGAATTACTGCACGCCGCCTCGCCAAAGAGGAAGGCATCCTTTGTGGCATTTCTGCGGGCGGAAACGTCTGGGCTGCGATCCAACTGGCTAAACGACCCGAAAACGAAGGCAAACTCATCGTCACGGTCATCTGCGACACGGGCGAGCGCTACCTCTCCACTTGGTTGTTTGATGAGGTTTGAGACAGATTTTTGCCGGTAAAGGCAATTTTATAAGGCGGAAAACCGGCGGCGGATCCAGAAGGCGGCGGCACTGACCACAGCGATCATTGAGGCCGTTAAAGGCTCCGGGATCACGGTGTAGCCCATATCATAAAACTGCGCGACGGTTGTATTGCTCACAAATGTCGGGGAATTTAGCCAGCCGGTCATCAACTCATAGGCCATGTCATTGCCTTTGGTATCAGTGATTCCGGTCAGAGTAACTCCTCCGTCCACCTCATTCCAGTGTCCGTTAGATGTCCCGGAACCGCCGCCAAGTTCAACCGGTACAAAAGTCGCTAACGGGTCAAACTCAGTTCGGTACGCCGCCAACCCAGCCGCGCCGGTGTACTGTCCGCTACCTGCGGTATAGAAATTATTATAAATCGTTCCGGCATAATCGAACCCCCACAGGATGCCAAAGCCGATAACGTGTGCTATTTCGTGGCGGATAACCTGTTCCCACAGACCGTTGTTGATCAAATTGTCCACATCCGCCGAATCAAAGGTCATTTCCCCAGCTGTAGCGAAGAGCACATCTGAAAATACGGAATCGCCAGCGAGCTGGGCTCTATTAAAAAAACATCCTTCAGTCGGTCCCGCAGAACCAAGGACTCCGCCAACACCATCATTGGCGGCTACATTCGCGGAAATGGCGACTCCCTGCAAAGCAGGATTATCAATTCGGTATCCTGTGATCTGAGACTGCCAGAATGTCGCCGCATTGCTGAATGCGCTCTTGTACCCGTCATTCATGCCGGCGCTGAACGTGACAGAAATATCAAATAAACTGGCACGTCCGCAGAGCGGAAGCAGAATTGCCAAAGCGATACTTCGGAGCCTGAATTGAGAAATCATAGTGAAAAGCTACTAGATTGTGCGGCTGAAAGGAATCCGAAAAATCTTTTGCCTTAAAGCCAAACAGCTTAAAAACTATAACATGAACAGTTTGTTTGCCAATGTGCTAGTCGATGCCTATGCCGTTTTTTTTAAGTTTGGTTTTCAGAGCGGTCAAATCTTTTACGTTGTTGTGCATTTCGAGCAGTGTGTCGGTGATGAGGTTCGTTTTCTTTGGAAACAGTGCGTGGATGCGCAAGGCGGTTGCCGAATCAGGGCAGTTGATGACGGTGATTTTTTTCAGGGATACCCGGCGGAAGGAGTTCCCCCAGTCGGTGATTTGCGCGATGACGTTGGCGGGCAGTTTTTTACTGGAGAGCGGTTCGAGGCTTTCCAAGATTTGCCGACTTTCCATCCCGCTGTTGAGGGCGATGTGTACGGAGGTTCGGGTGATGCGAAACAGAGTGCCGAGTCCGTGGCCGATGCGTTCGGCGTAGCGGGTGAGTTCGCCCTCCGCAAAGGGATTGGCGGCGGTGAAGACGATTTCGAAGTTGGGTTGAACGATGATGTCGCCTTCTATCTCTTTGGTTTGATAGGCGAATTGGTCGGTTGCGCCCAGAATGTAAGAGCCGACCGGGGTGATGGCGAACCAGTGATTACCTTTTGAATCGAAGGCGGTTTTCGCTGCACCGAGTGGGATGAGGCGTTGTTGTAAAAAACGTTGCAGGACTCTGAGCCAGCGGTTTTCCCGTTCGGCATTGCTCCCATTTCCGTATCGGAAAATTTGTTCAATGGAGTTGTCCTGGCTGAGGTTGAACGGATTTTCCTGTTCAACCTGCCATTGGAGGAAGGTTTTTATATACATCCATTGATCAACGGGACAGGAGTTGAAGGCTTTTGCGGCGAGAACTTCGACATTTAAGCCGTTTGGCGTGGTGCGACGTTGCGGGTTATCCGGCAGAAACGGAATTTCATTGTATCCCATCCATTTGCTTTGTTTGTTTTTTTTGTGCGCCTTAATCATGAAGTCGTAGAGCGCTTTGAGTCGATCGGCTTCGGAGCCGGAGAGCCATTCCTTTCCGGCTTGTCTGGCTTTGAGCGCGGTTGATTTGCCTGATTTTCCAGAGTGGGACACGAATTCCATACAAAAAAGCCAGTCGTGTGCTTCAGTCAGTCGACCCTCGTGTGCCGTCAGGTAGCCACTTTCATCGGGTGGTTGGGGGAGGAGTTGAGCGAATAGGGCGTCTTTTTCTTTTTTGTAGAGGTCGCCTTGTGCTTTGAGTCGAATGCCCTCGCCGATGGTGCTGACGAGCAGGGTGGTCATATCGTGGAGGAGAATTGGCACGTTAAAGATGGTGCATCCATCCGGCAGGTCAACCGGTCGGGGCGGGGCTTGTTTTTCTCGGTTCATTCAGCGGCCTCATCATGTGAGATGCGATATTCGTAGCCCTGTTCGCAGAGGAAGAGCTGGCGGTTCATCGCGAAGTCCTGCTCGGTGGTTTCGTGGCTGACGAGGGAATAGAAGTGCGCCTGATTTTCGCCGGGCTTGGGGCGCAGGATGCGACCCATCCGTTGGGCTTCCTCCTGTCGCGACCCGAACGTTCCCGAGATCTGGATGGCGACGGAGGCATCGGGAAGATCGACAGAGAAGTTTGCAATTTTGGAGCAGGCCAGAATCCTGCATTCGCCTTGGCGGAACGCATCAAAAACGGCATCGCGTTTGGCTTGAGCGGTCGCGCCGGTCAGAATGGGGATGTCGAATTCGGCAGCTAGTTTTTTGAGCTGATCGATGTACATGCCGAGGATGAGAATTCGATCGCCTTTATGCCGCAGAATGAGCTCGCGCACGAGTTGCAATTTGCGCGGGTTTTCGGAGGCGATGCGGAATTTGCTGCGAGGGTCGGCCACGGCGTATTTCATTCGTAAGTCGCTATCCATGGTGACGCGGATTTCTTCGCAACGCGCCTTAGCGATCCATCCTTGCTGTTCGAGTAGTTTCCATGGCATGTCGTAGCGCTTGGGGCCGATGAGCGCGAAAACATCGTCTTCGCGCCCGTCTTCACGCACGAGGGTTGCGGTGAGTCCGAGTCGTCGTCGAGCCTGAATGGTGGAGGTGATTTGAAAGACCGGTGCGGGCAGCATGTGGACTTCGTCGTAGATAATGAGACCCCAGTCGCGCTGGTCGAACAGCGCAAGGTGAGCAAATTCGGCTTCGCGATTTTCGCGGTGGGTCAAAATTTGATAGGTCGTCACGGTGATGGGACGGATCTCTTTGCGCCGACCAGAATATTCGCCGATTTGATCTTCGTGCAGGGTGGTTTTATCGAGAATTTCCGCGATCCACTGGCGTACGGCGGTGATGTTTGTGGCGAGGATGAGGGTCGAGGTTTGAAGCTTTTCGATGCAGCTCATCCCGACGATGGTTTTGCCTGCGCCGCAAGGCAGAACGATGACGCCGGAGCCAGCGGCGTGAAAGGATGCGGAGGCCTCGCGCTGATAGGTGCGTGGCGAAAAATCGCCGCCGCTGAGCATTTGATCCCGCAACGAGAGCGGCAGTGCTTCGCCGTCGCGGTAGCCTGCCTGGTCGTCCACCGGATAGCCGAATTTGATGAGTACCTGCTTTAGTCGCCCCCGGTTGACAGGGGAAACCTGGAAGCTGTTCGCATCCAGTCGCTCCAGCATGATTGCCGCTTTTTCGTGACGTGCCAGCTCCGCGCACAGTGCAGTGTCTTTCGAGAAAAGCCGCAATCCATCCGCCGTTCGTTCCAGCCTCAACCGGCCGTAGCGCGATGCAAAATCCGTGACTTCCGACAGGACATGTTCTGGCGGCGGATATTTTGAGAAGCCTGTAAGAGTCGCGACGATTTCTTTTGCCGAGTGACCTGCCGCGCAGGCATTCCAAATGGACAGGGGGGTGATGCGATAGGTGTGGATATGCTCCGGCGATTTCTCCAGCTCGGCGAAAATGGCGAGCGCGTCGCGCGCTTGCCCGTAGAGCGGGTTGTCGACTTCCAGTAGAATGGCGCGATCACTTTGGATGATGAGCGGGTTGTGGAAGGTTGATGTCATCGCGGGTAACAGCATTTTTTATAGTCCATTAGAGCTCTTTTCGTTAAAATCAGGGGAGTAGGATTCCGAGTTTTCGAAGTCCGCCTTGGAACTTTTTCAAGTTTTGTGCGCGAACAAAAAGAGTATTGCCGTGACGACAGAAGAGTGTCGGGCGAATTGCGGGGTCATTTTCCACGAGGGCGGCGGTTGGTTCGTCGCGGAAGGATACGGCAATGGCTTCTTCTCGTTGGGTTGCCGAGCCGGAACGCACAGTGGTTTCTTCAATTAGATTGAGAACTGTTTGCGGAATTTCAGTGGCGCTTCTGGCGTTCAGAATGGATCGGATATCCTCGGCGGAATCTCCGTTTTCCAACCCTTGGAAAATGGTTTTCTTGTCCATTTTCCAGACCGAATCGGAGACTTTATTTGCGAAGCGATCCAGCGTGGCCTCGTCTCCGGCGGAGAATGCGGCGGCATCGGTTACAACGATCTCGAGATTGGGCAATACCTTGAACAGTGGGCGTTGCTCCACCTTTGGCATTTCATATTCTTTTGCGCCGCTGAAACAGAATGCGCCGAGCGGGGTGAGACGGAGGTATTTAACGGAGTCGTAGCGCGTTAAATAACCCGTGCCATCTAGTCCCCAGCAATGGCCGAGATCCGGCGATCCTCGGGCACTCTCGCCGCAACAGGCCGTATCCATCAGCCCCAGCGTGGCCAATGATTCGGCGGCGAGGATGCGAAAATAGACTTTAGCAATATCGAGTTCGTGGCCATTCAACGTTCCGTAATGCGCATCGCAAATATAGAGGCACCCGCCGTCTTCCACCACGTAGAAGCGGTTTCCCGATGCCACGATGTAATCAAATGCATTATTGAATTTGATCCACTTCCCGACGGGGAAGTTTTCCAGTGCGCAGGAAATACTTTCGCGACGGACATCCACATCCTCGATGCATTGACGCGCCCATTTCCCCTTCATCCCTTTGATTCCAGGAACCCGTGACATTTCATCGAATTGGTTGTCGTAAATCATCTCCTTCACGCCGCTGGCGTAGCTTTCGGGCGTAAAGTCGTTGAGTAGATCTTTTCCCGTTTTTGAGAGATGTAATTTGCCAGTTTTCGGTTTCGCCCAGCCGCATTGTTGAACCAGAACCACCCAAGCGTATGAACGCTCCGGGCTGAATGGGGTTTCCGGCTCGCAGAGGCAACTGGCCACTTGCTTTATACTGCCCGCCGTGGGCAGCCGGGTCTGTTCGCTAACCGTCAGCTTGCCGGTCGCCACCAGTTGAAGCACGCGCTTGACTTCTGTTAAAGCGTTCCGCTCCGACTCATAGCGCTCTAGTTCTGCCCCCTGCCGTTCCGGGGGTATTGATTCCTTAATGGTTAAGGGCGGCGGAACCGGAATGCATAGCTTCAGTTTGTCGGTCACATCGACAATCATCTCATAACCCGAGCGATCCGGCCGGTAGATAAAGCAGTAAATGAAGTCTGCGTGGCCATAGCGTCCGGGACCATAAAGCGAATATGAAAAGCCGAACCGAGCATTGACTCGCTCTATCGAGGGAAATGCGCATCCTTCGTGAACGCATTCCGCGAGCATTAGTTTTTCTGGCTCGGAAAGCATGTCTACCAGGCGCTGCGGCTCTGATGTCCAAATGTCGCGCAACCGATCTACCATTTTGCCCTTACATCCTGGCAACTTCTTTTCCCCCAGCACTTTAAGCAAGG
This sequence comes from Kiritimatiellales bacterium, assembly GCA_038213895.1. Lineage (GTDB taxonomy): Bacteria > Verrucomicrobiota > Kiritimatiellia > Kiritimatiellales > Tichowtungiaceae > Tichowtungia. Next base: position 44,524 of record JBBQSL010000002.1, read on the forward strand.
TTCGAAGGGAGTCGCCGATCATCATGTTCAAATTTTCAGTAAAATTCATAAATCGTGCTTTGTAATAAATGGGGGAGTAAATCAAAGATGATGGTCGCTCAACAAGATTTTTTCCAATGTTTGGAAACTCTGCACAGAGACTACATCAATATAGTGTCGCTTACCCAAAAGGGAATGACCTCTTTTACAGGATCCGTAGATGTTATTCATGAACCATTCACTTCGTTATTTTTTCTGAAAATTATTTATCGCTACGCTTTCAGCACTCGTAAAAGAATCCGTGGTTTGGTAGAACCTGTCGATATGAAAAAAAGCTTTGCCAATGTACCGCTTCAGTGGGTCGGGCCGATTAAAATTACCGGACCGGAAATTGATATCGAAACGGAACTTCCGCTGGCGACCTACGAAACGCCGCTGTTTGCCTCCGTCAACCGCGGCGCACGCGTCGCCAACGCTTCCGGCGGCATCAAAGCGATCGTCATCGACGAACGAATGAGCCGCTCGGTACTCTTTGAAGCACCCGACGCCATCGTCGCTTTCCAATGTTTGGAAAAAATCAAAGCGGAGTTTCCAAAGTTTGGAACCGTTGTTGCCGCGACCAGCCGTTTCGCTAAGCTCATCGACTTCCATTCGCAGATCGCGGGCAATTTGCTTTTCCTTCGCTTCGAATTCACCACCGGCGACGCCTCCGGTCATAACATGGTGACACTGGCGAGTGAAGCACTGATGAACCACATCCTCGAACTTTGCCCGGAACTGAAATACGAATCTATTTCCGGCAACTTCTGTTCCGACAAAAAAGCCACCGGCGTCAACGGCATCCTCGGACGCGGTAAATATGTCGTCGCCGAGCTGACGGTTCCCGGCAAGCTGGTGCAGAAATATCTCAAGACCACGCCGGAAAAAATCGTCCAGCTCAACATTCGTAAAAACCTGGTCGGCACCATGCTGGCGGGCGGACTGCGTTCTGCCAACGCGCACTACGCCAACATGCTGCTGGCTTTCTATCTCGCTACCGGACAGGACGCCGCCAACATTATCGAAGGATCACAGGGAGTCACGCTGGCCGAAGTCCGCAACGGCGACCTCTGGTTTTCGGTCACCATTCCCAACCTGATCGTCGGCACCATCGGCAACGGCAAAGGACTTCCGTTTGTGGAAGAGATTTTGACGAAACTCGGCTGTCGCGAAGAACGCGAGCCGGGCGCGAATGCCCGCCGCCTAGCGCTCATCTGCTCCGCCGCCGTCCTCTGCGGAGAACTCTCCCTCATGGCCGCGCTCACCAATCCTGGCGAACTGATGGCGGCGCACAAGAAGTTGGAAAGAGGGTAACCGCGAATGAACGGGAAAATGACCGCTAAGACACAAAGAATAAAAGAAGAAACTCTTTGAGCCTTTGAGCCTTTGGGGCTTTGGGGTCAAAATGATTTTGTTGTCCATGATTTTGTAAATTGATGGGTGAATATGAGTGAACTTGAAAAACGAAAAGTGGAACATGTTCAGATCGTCGCGAAGAAGGACGAAATGGATCGGCGGAAATTTTACTTCGACGACATTCGTCTGACGCACCGCGCATTGCCGGAAATCGACCTGAAGGCGATTGATCCATCGGTTGAGTTTATGGGCAAGAAGCTTTCGTTTCCTCTGCTGATTTCCTCGATGACCGGCGGCGGCGATAAGCTGTTCAAAAAAATTAACACCAATCTTGCCGAAGCCGCCGAAGCCGAAGGCGTGGCACTGGGCGTCGGTTCGCAACGTATCTTTTTTACTGAGCCGACGGCTCGGTCGAGTTTTGATCTGCGCGGCGTTGCGCCAACGACACTGCTTTTTTCCAACCTCGGCGCAGTCCAGCTCAACGAAGATATGACACTCGACCACGCCCGTGCTGTCGTTCAGATACTTAAAGCCGACGCGCTCTGTCTGCACCTGAATCCGTTGCAGGAAGCGATTCAGCCGGGCGGCGACACTAATTTTTCCAACCTTTGGAAAAAAATCGGCGAAATCGTCCAAGGGTTGGACGTTCCGGTCATTGTTAAAGAAGTTGGTGCCGGAATTTCCGCCGCTGATGCCGCACTGCTGATTGAAGCGGGCGTGAAGTACATTGATGTGGCCGGAACCGGAGGCACGTCGTGGAGCCGCGTCGAAGGCGAGCGCAGCGATGATTCGTCGCTTGGTCAGCTCTTTCAGGATTGGGGCATACCGACACCGGAGGCGCTTAAAGCACTCGCTCCACTGACATGCCACACCAAGAACCTTGTAGGACGGGCTTCCTGTATTCAGGAGCCCGTGATATCAAAGCAGGAACACACGCCCTCTCGAATACGAGAAGGACGTCCTACAATACCGGAGCTCACCCTGATCGCTTCCGGCGGTATTCGCTCCGGCGTGGATATGGCGAAAGCGGTAATTCTCGGCGCGTCGCTGTGCGGGTTGGCTAGGCCGTTTCTAAATCCAGCGATGGAATCGACAGATGCGGTACGCAAAGAAATTCAGCGGTTGAAGCGCGAGTTTGTTACCACGATGTTTCTGCTTGGCGCGGATCGCGTTGCAAAAATCAAAGGCCATCAGGAGCTGATAGTTAACTGACCGGAACGACTGCCGAGGTTGACGGTGCCGCACTTATATCGTATCTTACCTTCGTCTTACTTGGAGAAAATTTATGACAACAACTGTTTTGTCGAGCAAAGGGCAGGTGATCATCCCTAAACTTGTTCGGGCGGCGCATCACTGGATGGCAGGAGAAAAGCTTATTGTGGTGGATACTGCCGAGGGCGTGTTGCTCAAACCGTTTTCCAGACTGAAAACAAACCGGCTGGAGGACGTGGCGGGCTGTTTGCACTATGCCGGTCCGGCGAAGTCGGTGGAAGAGATGGATGCGGGGCTTCAACGGAGTGTAAAGGCGACGTTTAAATGATCTCTGTGGATACAAACGTCCTGATCAGATTGCTAACCCGGGATGATGAGCAGCAGTACGGCAAAGCCCGCTGGTTGTTCGAGAAAGAAACGATCTATATTGCCAATACCGTTTTGCTGGAAACCGAGTGGGTTCTGCGGGCGGTGTATGAGTTTGATCGGAAAAAGATTCATGGTGCTTTGTCCGGACTGATAGGGCTTCCGAACGTTCAACTCGACCGGTCGGAGCGGGTTGACGAAGCCTTGAGCTGGTATCAGGCGGGCGTTGACTTTTCGGATGCACTGCATCTGTCCGTCAGCGGGCATTGCGAACGGATGGCTACATTTGATGCGGCGTTTATTAAATCGGCAAAGGGAATTTCTACTTGTGCGGTTTCGCTTCCATAGCAGTGCACAGTCAACACCATGAAAACAGGCATCGACCAGATTAGTTTTTATACGTCGCAGTATTTTCTCGATCTGAAAACGCTGGCGGCGGCGCGCGGCGTGGAGCCGGAAAAATTTTACACTGGCATCGGCCAGGAAAAGATGAGTATTCCGCCGCCGGACGAAGATGTCGTCACTATGGCTGCCAGCGCGGCATTCCCGCTGAAGCAGCAAGGCGCGCTGGAAGGCGTTGAAGCCTTACTTTTCGCCACGGAGAGTGGCGTTGACCAGTCGAAAGCCGCCGGCATGTTTGTCCACGGATTGCTTGGCCTGCCGGAACGTTGCCGGGTGGTGGAACTCAAACAGGCCTGCTACAGCGCGACCGCCGCGCTGCGCATGGCGATGGGCCTGGTCGCGATGAAGCCGCAGAGCAAAGTGCTGGTGATTGCTTCCGACGTCGCCCGCTACGAACTCGGTAGTCCCGGCGAATCGACGCAGGGTTGCGGCGCGTTGGCATTCACCGTTTCCGCTGATCCGCGTCTGCTGGTTGTTGATCCCGAAGCTGGCTTTTATGCCGCCGATGTGATGGATTTCTGGCGGCCCAATTATCTTTCCGAGGCGCTGGTGGATGGCAAATATTCGACGCTGGTTTACATCAAGGCACTGCTGGAATCGTGGAAGCAGTACGCCGCCGAAAGCGGCCGCGTGCTCGGCGACTTCTCCCGTTTCTGCTACCACATTCCTTTTACCCGCATGGCGGAGAAGGCACACCAAAAGCTGGCGAAGGGTGTTTCGGACGAAGAGTTGAAAAAAGCCATTGGCGAGTCACTTATTTACAGTCGGCAGGCGGGTAATTGCTATTCGGCCTCGCTGTACGTCGGGCTGGCTTCGCTGCTCGACAACGCGGCGGAAGATTTGAGTGGCAAGCGAATCGGACTCTACAGCTATGGCTCAGGCTGTGTGGGTGAGTTTTTTAGTGGGGTTGTGCCGGGCGGATATCGTGATGTGCTTTTTGCTGATGCACACCGGCAACTGCTTGCCGGACGCACGGAACTGACGTTTCAGCAATACGAAGACATTTATCACTATGGCATTCCAACGGACGGCGGCGAATATACGTTTCCGCAGTACCGCACGGGGCCGTTCCGCTTCGCTGGGATGCGGGGTCATAAGCGAATCTATGAATCGATCTAGTACATTGTATCCCTTAAAGTTTCGTATCAAAATAGGATCAAAATAATTTTGATTTAAATATTCAGGGTTTAGTGCTTATTAGTGAAGATTGTGGATGGCAATCCCGAAGTTTTAAGGATTACAGTGTACGAGTTTTGAGTTCGGCGTTTGAATAAATGCTTTGCTCACTTTGGCGAAAGCCTATAGTAGATGATATTCATTAAGATTTTTTATGCTGAATCCTATACTAGCGTTTTTTGCTCTCGGTGGCGGCGAGCTGCTGGTGGTTATGCTTGCGTTGATTTTACTCTTCGGCGCGAAGGATGCTCCCCGTATTTTGCGGAGTATTCAGGAAGCTTTGAATAAGTTGCAACGGATGTCTGCCGATTTTCGCTATAAATTGATGTATGAGGATCTGCACCGGGATCTGGCGGAGACGACTAAAGACGACGATATTAAGCCGGCGGAAGGGGACTCTTCTACGGAAGATGATAAGGATATTCAGCTGGAACATATGCCAGCAGATAAATCCAAGCCATGAAAAATCTGTTTAAAAAATTTAAAATCGATTTTACATCTCGTGATCGGGAGCAGCCTTTTCTGGAGCATTTGGAAGAGTTTCGGACTATGCTGATCCGCTGTATTCTAGCCATTGTTATTTCCACCGTGATTTGCATTCCGCTGGCCAAGCCGTTGCTGAAGTGGCTTGAGGCTCCGTTAATTCAGGTTGCCGCGCAGAATCATTATACCTACGAGTTAATCACCACCTCCCCAATGGAGGGAATTATGCAGGTGATGAAAGTTATTTTTGCCGCTGGTGTGTTGCTGAGTCTGCCGCTTATCATCTATTTTATTGCGCAGTTTGTATTCCCCGGTCTCAAGCAGGGAGAACAGAAAATGATGGTGTACGGCGGGCTGGCGGGAGCCGTTCTTTTCGCTGCCGGCGTGGCCCTTTGTTATACCACCACCTTACCGATAGCCGTAAAGGTAATGTTTTATTTTAATAATTATCTGGGAACGACCGCCAACTGGAAAATTGATACCTATTTAGGGTTCGTTATACAGTTATTAATTTGCTTCGGTTTATCGTTCGAGTTGCCGCTCATTCTTCTTATCCTGGGTCGTATGGGTATTATCTCAATCGCACAGATGTCGCGATATCGCCGACACGTCCTTATCGGAATTTTGATTTTGGCTATGGTGCTGACTCCAGGGCCTGATGTGCTTTCACAATTACAAATGGCTATTCCGCTCTATCTGTTGTATGAACTGTGCATTCTGATTTTGCGTTTCATGAATCGTGCTGCGCCTAAAGAAAAGAAAGGGAATGAAAAATGAGTCTAGGAGCTCCTGAAATCTTACTGATCATATTTGTTATCATCCTGTTATTTGGTAGCAAGAAACTGCCTGAGTTGGCTCGTTCGCTGGGCAAAAGCCTGAATGAATTTAAACGCGGGCAGCTGGAAGGCCCTTCTGAAAAAAAAATTGAAAAACAGGCGGAACCCGCCGATGACGACGATAAGAAAAAGGGTTAGAGCGGATTACGGAAAACTGTAGCCGGGGGCGGTGACCTATCTATTATACGCATAATGAAAGCGGAGTAGATGTTGACCGCAAAGACGCGAAGAAGAGTGGCAAAAAACTGGTTTAAGGGTTCCAGATATTGGAAAAATTCGGGAGTATTGTTGCCGCATCCCTTCGCGTCTTCGCGTCTTTGCGGTCAAAAATGATCCAGTCTATAGATTAAATTAAACGACGGATGGTCTATGGAATTATGCGTATAATAGATAGGGTGTTGCCCGCAGATTATGGGACGCCCTCACCGCGGGCGGCTACAGAGTGAAATTTATTTCGACAGGGTGCCGCCATTACCAGGTCAACGTAAGCGATACGCCAGCAAATCGTTCGGGCTGGCGTTGCCCTGGAAAAGTCTGGAATTCGTCATCCCACGCATTGTTCAGTAGGAAGGCGAGCGTGGCATAATCGGCTTTCGGCGGGGTGAAGCGCACGACGAACGAGCTGTCGGCCCCGAACTGTCCATTTTTACGCACGTTGTTGTCCGTTTGGTAGCGGAGTGCTTGCACGGTGCCGATTTCGATCGGCTTAATGGGGCGCCAGAGTAGGGAAGCTTGTGCGAGGTGTTCGGGGTAATCGAGCGCATAACGCGAGGCGTACCAGCCAAGATCCGCGGCCTCTTTGTCTTTATAAATCCAAGTGTAAGCAAATTGCATTTCAACAGTTTTGGATGGATACCAGCCGAACCGGGTTTCCGTGCCATATATGTCTAGATCACCGATGTCGCTGGCTTTCCAATTGATGGGAGTTTTTGCTGTCATCCAGTCCACCGTGTTGCCTGAACGTCGGTAGAAGGCGGTAATTTTCCAGTCCATAAACTCCGATGGGATTCCCTTGAAACCAACTTCGGTCTGCTTTTCAGTTTGCGGTTGCAAGGTGGGATCTCCAGTACTGGCCGGTGATAGATAATAGAGTTCAGTATAAGAGGGGCGGCGCACCGTCTCGGTGTAGGACGTAAATGCGGTTAGATTGTCTGAAAGCTGATAGTCCATGCCCGCTTGCGGCAGAAAATACGGAGATTCGCCGGTAAATAAATCACTGCGTGCTCCCGCCGTGACTTTCAGTCGGTCGCCGCTCCATTGCGGCAGCAGTAAAATTCCGCCATGCGTACGGTGATGGTCTCCAAGCTTCGTGCTGTCAATACGCTCTTCATCCGCGTCGGCACGCCAGCCAAGTGCCCAGCCGTTCACTTCCATCGTGCGTCCGTCGAAAAAAGCGGAGCTGATTTGTGAACGGGTATGGTTTTCATAGGGATAGGACGGGATGTAGTAATCATCTTCGAACTCATGCCATGAAACGCCGCCGCGCAGATAATCGGCATTTAGGTCGCCTTGGCGGGCGGCAAGGTAAACGAGATTATCTTCCGTCTTTTCGTTCGCAGCCCGAGTGGCAGGAACGCCGTAATAGCCGCGTGCTCCAAATTCTTTTTTCTGATGCGCGGCGATTAAATCAATTTGTGTGTCATCCGTGCGGTGCTGAAGATGTCCACCAACATATTCGCGGTCGTAGTCGTTGTCTTTGTAGTCCACGCCTTCGGCCGATTCACGTCCTGCAAACAGGCCGAGTCCGAGCTCTTTGGTGAGCCTGTGTTGTAAAAGCACACTCTGCCAGTCACGGTGATCCGCGCCGAAGCCGGTTTCGACCTGCTTTTTTCCAGTGATTGGAAGTAGATCAAAATTAACGGTACCAGTCAGGTGTCCGCCTTGATTGTCGAGGCCGGTTAGTACCGATGGACGTGAAAGCAGGGCTGCGGGCAGGGGTAGTTCGGCATTAAAATGCTCGGTCTGCGGGTTGCGTAGCGTCTGTCCGCCTAGTGAAAGACCTGCGCCGCTGAACGAGGAGCCACGGACAGAAAGGTCGTTTTGCGATCCGCCCTGCGAATTGAGCACTACGCCCGGTTCGGTGCGCAGGACTTCATGGATCGCCGCGTTTTCAGCGGTCTGCGCCGCCGCCGTTACCACAATTGGCGGGACATTGGTGGCAAGTTCTTCGGTATAGAGCCGACCGGCAACAGAGATAAGTATAGAAATAGCAAAAATAGTTGATTTCATAAGGTTTTTTCTGAGGGAAGCATTCTCTAGGACGCGGAGTAAATTTTTAGCTCTTCCGAGGAAATAGATGCAGCCGGAACCAGACGATAATGCTTTTCGTCCAAAACCTTTATTTCATTCTCGATCACTACAAGTTCGAAGAGAGCAATTACATCCTCATCCATAAATTGTGCGGAAACAGCCCGGCAGATCAAGTGCGGGAATTTTTCTGCACAGCACGCAATGTCTTGTTGACTCTGTACGATACCGTGTTTGTCCGAGCCGCCCTTGGCTTGCACGGGTACGATAAATTGCCGTCCTTGCCGATCCACGCCAACGTAGATTTCATCAATCTCTATTTGTCCGACGTTGGTAACAGTCGTACGCAGGTGGTTTTGCAGGGAGAAAGCAGTTATTCCGAGAAAAATGTCAACGAGCCGGTTGTAGCGCACGACAGCCAACAAAGCTTGTTCGTCGTTGAGGGAATTTATGGAAATAATTTCCGGCGTTGAATTTGGAATTTTGATCGTAATCAACTCGGGGCGGGGCTCGATGCTACTCAGTGTTACCTGCTTGAAACGGTATTTTCCCCGTCCAGCATCTTCGACGACCCATTTGCGCCCGCCAGTCGCCGTTGTTCTAATTGATTTTGGCAATTCGTTTCGGTAGCGGAATGAATAGATGACAGCACCAAGGTTTTTCGGCAGCTCGATTTTTAGTTTACGAGCCACAGCAACAACCTCATCTCTAGCAAACTCAAAATCATCGGTATTTTTGAAATGATTGGTGAATATTTTCTCGATGATGGCTTCGTAGCGATTTGGGCTGTTCATGGACTACCTTAGTTGCAGTTGTGTTTGATCTTTGGGAGATATTTCTTTGCGTGTTCTTTGGGCAATGGTGTTACGGGGCACACTGTAGAAGTTGGCCGCAGTTTTCATGTCACAGGCAAGTAGAGTCTTATTTTTTTGATTCAATATTAGGTCGGGCGTATAGGGCGAAAGACCCATTGCATCCATAATTTCGGATGCAATGGCTCTTGCCAATAAAGGGGGAACGCTGTTTCCGACCTGACGAAATCCATGCCATTTTGTGACGTGGAAGCGGAACCAGTCGGGATAAGAATGCAGGCGAGCCGCTTCTCTGACGGTGATGACGCGGGGAAGAAATGGATGTATGGGGCGCGGAGAGGTGAAGGCTCCCCGTGCGCTGTCAGTTCCAACCCGCAATGTGTTGCAAAAGCCGTTGGGGTCGAGTTTATGAAAGCGGCTGACGGGTTCAGTATCACCTTGCTTCGTGGAAAGGAATCGTTTCTGAGACAATGGTGTATGTTCGGTTTGCATGCTCGAGGTCAGTCGGGTGTTGTCAAACGCTCTCTTGTATGAGTGATCGTCCAGATCGATATCCAGCCCCCTTAGTTTCCGGGCATAGCGATGGTTTGTATTCCAGGCGACCTGTATCGAGTCGCTTTTTTGCAGAGCGGTGAATTCATCGACATTCGGTAAATCGCCGATTGCGTCCCACACAGTTATTCGTTCCATTTCTGCTTCGGGGTAATGCGGCAAGGGTTCACCCTCGCGGGCAGCGAGGAGAAACAAGCGATGGCGGTTCTGGGGTACACCATATTCCAAGGCATTCAGGACTTTGTATGGCAACAAAACCTGATAATTGGAATTCTGGAGAGCTTCGATCAGTTCTTGCAGAAAAATTTTATGGTTTCCCACCGTGAGCCCTTTGACGTTTTCGAAAACGCAATATTTTGGTTTAAGTTCGCGCACCAGCCGCACGTAGTGGGAAACCAATTGATTACGTGGATCGCCCAATGCACGTTTTCCAATCATGGAAAATCCCTGACAGGGTGCACCGCCAAAGACAACATCGATTTCCTTCTCTCCGATTTGTGCTAATCGTCGGATTTCGGCTCCATTCAAGTCTGCAACGCTGGCGCAGATGGTTTTCGAGTATGGAAAATTGAATTCATGGGTTGCGCAATGAATTGGGTC
>JBBQSL010000003.1:0-52877 GCA_038213895.1 Kiritimatiellales bacterium
ACTGGTTTTGTTGTCGGATTTACTGACCAATCGGCGTTTGACGGCCTCAAGTCCATAGGGAAAGTGCTGGGCGAAAAATCACTGGTCAATGAAACGATGATGGATTTAGCGCGCTGGATGTCGGCTTATTATCTTGCGCCCTTCGAAGTCTGCGTGCGGGCTGTGCTGCCTGCCGTTGTCCGCCGTAAAGCCGATGGCGAAAAGAAACAGCTGCTGGTTTCTTTGGTTGAAAAAAACGTAGACACGGTGTCCTCACCGCGTTTCTTCGAATTTGATCTGAATCCGTCAGTATCTCACGCTTCGGGTGGAAATCTTCCGCACTGGCGGCAGGACGGTACAACCTATTTCGTGACCTTCCGGCTGGCGGATTCCCTTCCCAAAGAAAAACTCGATCAATGGAAGCGGGAGCGCAATGCGTGGCTGATCGAAAATCCGAAACCGAATGTAGACGCGGTGTCCTCACCGCGTTCCTGTCCGGAAGAAGAGCGCGGTGAAGACACCGCGTCTACGTTACAAGAATGGCAGCAAGAGTATCGCACTCGCTTTACGGGTCGGTTTGAAAAATGGCTGGATGCGGGGAATGGTAGTTGTCTTCTCGAATATCCCGATCTGAGAACTATTCTCGAGTCCTCGTTGCAGTATTTTTGCGGCAAGCGATATGGGTTGCACAGCTATGTCATCATGCCAAACCATGTTCATGTTCTTATCACGCCGTTTGGTGAACACACTCTTTCCAGCATTATTAAGGGGTGGAAGTCCGTTTCAACCCGAGAGATTAACAAAATGCAGAAAGAGCGCGGTGAGGACACCGCGTCTACGATTAAGAACGCTGGCGTGATCTGGCAGAAAGAGTCATTTGATCACATCGTTCGTAACGCAGAGGGCCTTGAAAAGTTCAAAAAGTATATCGATGAAAATCCGGCAGGGTTGGATTTAGAAAGCTACTCACTTTACAGCCGTGAACGCGACGGGGACGTCGCGTCTACGTTAACTTCCAAGCAACAGGAAGTCATAGATATTCTTCTCCGCGATGGCTCAACCCTTTTATCGGAACTGCCCGCCGCGACGGTGAAGTCGCTAGAGAAAAAGGGGCTGGTGACGATTTCGAGCGAGTCGGTTTATCGCGATCCGCACGAGGGCGTTGAACTGCTTAAAACAGAGCCGCTACTATTGATGGAGCAACAATCGGTGGCTCTCAAGCAGATTATTACCGCGATGGATGAACCGGAGCCGCCGGTGATTCTGCTTCATGGCGTAACGGGCTCGGGCAAGACGGAGGTTTATTTGCAGGCCATTTCTCGTGCGCTGGAACAAGGTCACGGCGCGATTGTTCTCGTCCCGGAAATCGCGCTGACGCCGCAGACGGTTGATCGTTTCCGCTCACGCTTTGCCGACAAGCCGGAACGGGTTGCCGTTCTGCATAGTTCGTTGTCGGATGGCGAGCGCTATGACGAATGGCATCGTATTCGCTCGGGTGAGGCGCAAATTGTGGTCGGAGCACGCTCGGCACTTTTTGCGCCGGTTCATAACCTCGGACTGATTGTGGTCGATGAGGAACATGAGCCGACTTATAAGCAGGATGAGGCACCACGATACAGCGCACGCGATATGGCGGTGATGCGTGGGCGGCTGGAAAAATGTGCTGTAGTGCTCGGTTCGGCGACGCCCGCGCTCGAATCCTATGCCAATGCAAAAAATGGGAAGTATTTATATGCTGACCTACCGATCCGCGTAGATGATCGTCGCATGCCGCCGATTCGCATTGTGGACATGCGCGTTGCGGCAGAGCAGGAAGGTAAGCCGGTTTTATTCTCTAGGGAGCTGGTTGAGGCGATTCGTATCCGGCTGGATCGCGCCGAACAGACGATGATTTTCCTTAACCGCCGCGGCTTTGCTTCATCGCTGATCTGTCCGGACTGCGGCTATGTGGCCGAGTGCAGGCAGTGCAGTGTTGGTATGACATACCATAAGGCGCGAGCTCGACTGGTTTGTCATATCTGCGGCGAAGAAAAACCGGTACCGGCGTGTTGTCCAGAGTGTAAATCTGAAAAGTTTCGGCATGCGGGCGCGGGTACGGAAAAAATTGAAGAAGTGCTGACGAAGCTTTTCCCGAAGGCACGGATTGAGCGGATGGATTCCGATACGATGCGGCGCAAGAATGCGCATCGTGATGTTCTTGGAAAATTTCGGACGGGCAAGATCGATATTTTGATCGGCACGCAGATGATTGCCAAAGGGCTCGACTTCCCGAATGTAACGCTGGTCGGTGTAGTGAATCCCGATCACGCACTGCATATGGCCGACTTCCGTGCCGGTGAGCGGGTGTTTCAATTACTAACGCAGGTGGCGGGGCGCGCCGGACGCGGCGAGGCGGCTGGTGAGGTGATTGTACAAACCTATACGCCGCACCATCCAGCGATTCAGGCCGCGCGGCGCATGGATTTTGAAGGCTTCTGCGAGCAGGAGATGGCGTTCCGCAAGGAGCTGGGTTATCCGCCTTATACTCATTTGACCTGCATTACCCTACGCGGAAAAAATGAGACTGAAGTTGAAGCGGCGGCCGAAAAATTTTTCCAATGCCTGGAAAAATGTGCGGCGGGTAAGACTGTGCTTTCACCGGCAACGCCGGCTCCAGTTGCGCGGATACGCGGTGAATACCGCTGGCAGATTCTGTTGCGGGCGGCTCGAACAAAAACGATGAACGATGCGATCCGCGCGGCATCAAAAGAAATGAAATGGCCTAAAACGGTCAAGGTGACGGTGGATGTGGATGCGACGTCACTTCTGTAGTAGCGCCCGGAGGGCGCGGAATGGTGGAATACGGGAATAGTGGAATGATGGAATGGTGGAATACTGGATTAGTGGAATTTCGATCTTTTCATCATTTCTATGTTTCATTATTCCAGCAGTTGAATTTTAAAGGAGATAGATATGGCCATTAAAACGGTAAAAGTGGAATCGGTGCTGGATGCGAAGTTTAAACTGGAGAGTACGGTTCACGGGCACAAGGTGATTGTGGATCAGCCGACGAGTTCAGGCGGAACGGATACTGGGCCGACGCCGCTCGACTATCTGCTGGTTTCGCTGGCCGGTTGCATCGGTACCATCGGACGGATTGTTGCCATGCAGAAGCGGATTGCGCTGCGCGGCATGAAAATAACCGTCGAAGGCGATATCAACACCGACGGACTGCTCGGCAAACCGTCGGATGATCCCGTCGGTTTTAAGGAATTTCGGATTTTGGTGGACATCGATGCCGACATGACGGTAGAAGAAAAAGAAACCTTCATTCACGAAGTGGATAAACGCTGTCCGGTTTCGTTCAACCTGCTCAACAACACGCCGGTCAAGATTTCTGCTATCTAACTTTTGATCAAACCAAGTCCATCCATGTGCAGATAGATTTCGCGGCCAACCCAGGCGTCGGTGGCGGCGTAGCGGAGCTGGGATTCGGTCAGTTCGTTTTTCGACCAGTTGGAAGTCTGCTCTCTTTTTGAAACGCGGAAGCCGAGTAGCAGGGCGGCCAGTCCGCGCAGTCCAAGATTTTTGATGTGCGCTTTTTTGGCGTGTTCCGCCAGTTCTATAAATCCGGCGGGTTCAAAGCTGGCCAGTTTGCGCAGTTCGCCGACATCCGAGCGGATGGAGACGCCGGTTTTGATGATGTCCGGACTGGAAAGAATACCGCACAGTCCCTTGGTTAGGCCGGTCAGTTTGATCTGAATGATAAAAACCTCTTTACCGGTCGCCAGTTGCAGGAGGGACGGTAGATAGCTTTCGCCGACGCGGAAGGCGGGGCGGGTTTCGGTGTCGAATCCTAACAGGGTTTCTTTTTTAAGTTCGGCGGCGGCCTGTTCGGCTTCGGCTGGCGTGCGGATTAGATGAATGGAGCCTTCGTACTGTCTCATCGGCAGTCGATTGATTTCATCTTTGGAAATATGCAGGTGTTCATTGGAATCAGTCATGGTGTGGTATTCAGGTTTGGCGGCGAAGACGCGCGGGCAGGATTTTTAATTGTTCGCGATATTTGGCAACGGTGCGCCGGGCGATATCGATACCTCTTTTACTCAGTTCTTCCGCTATGCGTTGGTCGGAAAGAGGGCGGCGGTTGCTTTCCGCGCGAACAATGTCAGCAAGCATACTTTTTATAGCGGCGTTCGAAAGAATACGTCCATCGGCTTGGATGACACCGGTGGTGAAAAAATGTTTGAATTCAAATGTGCCACGCGGAGTGGCCATATATTTTCCATTGCTAGCTCGGCTGATGGTTGTTTCGTGGACTTTCAGAATGTCCGCAACCTGTCTCATGGTGAGCGGTTTGAGTCCGGAAGTGCCTTCTTCAAGAAAATCTTCCTGTACGCGGATGATCTCGCAGGCGAGGCGGTAGATGGTGTCTTGCCGCTGATCGATGCTGCGGATGAAAAATTTGCTTTTAGCAATTTTTTCGCGGATATATCTGCGGGTGTCGGCGGCGGTTGTTTTGTCTTTGAGCAGTTCAAGATATTTCTGACTGATGAAGAGTCTTGGGTAAGGACTGCGGTTTTGAGTGACGATCCATGTGCCGTTTTTTTTCTCCACGTTAATTTCGGGGATGACGTATTCCGTGCGTTCAGCGGTGAAGTTGCGTCCGGGCCGAGGATCGAGTTCCGCAATGGAAATGGATAGTTCCTTAACTTTTTCAGATGACAGATGCATCACCCGAGCGATTTGTTCATACTGGTGGGCACCCAATTTGTCGAGGTGGTCGCGCACGATAGTGGCTTCGAGTGAGTTTTCTCTGCCTTGGTGATGGAGCTGAAGTAATAGGCATTCTTTGAGGTCGCGTGTACCGATGCCGACGGGATCAAACCCTTGAATAACACCGATGACGCGTTCAAAAAGCTCTTCAGGAAATTCAGGTGTGGAACCGATGATACCGTCAAGGTCGAGCTGGAGGTAGCCGTCGTCGTCAATACTACCGATGAGCACCTCGGCGATGCCCCGGTCGCGGGTATCAAGTCCGGAAAGGGCAAGCTGGGCGAGCAGATGTTCCTGAAGCGATTCGGGGCCCTCGATGGAATCCATCATAAACTGATGGCGTTCGTCATCGGATTGAGTGCTGACTTCGCGGTTACGGCGGAAGTCCGCGTCCCATTCGGCTAGTTCGGTCAATTCGCCGAGTTCCCGCTCTTCGCGCAGTTCGTCCCGAGCGGCCTCATCAAAGTCCGTGGTTTGTTCAACTTCAGGCGCTTCTCGTTCTAGTGTAGGGTTCTGATCCATTTCCTCGCGGATCATGGTTTGCAGGTCGAGAATGGGGGCCTGCAGGATTTTAAGGGATTGCAGCATCTGCGGGGTGAGCGACTGCTCCATCCGCTGTTCCTGTGTCTGACCTAGATACTGCTCTGCCATTTGGATTTACAAACTCCCTGTCCTGTCTAACAATTAAGCGTAATAAATAACACAGAACAGCAGGGGCTGTAACACCAATTTATAGATAATGGATAAATGAGCATGTTAAAACTTTGTGTATTGGCCAGCGGCAGTTCCGGAAACTGCACGTTTATCGGCACGGAAAAAACCCGCATTCTGATTGATGCGGGACTTTCGGCCCGCAAGACCGTGGAACGGTTGGGGGATATTGGCGAGCGGGTGGAGGATATAACCGCCATTTGTGTGAGTCATGAACATGGTGATCACATCTCTGGTATTCGTGTGCTTCAGAAAAATCACGGAATTCCGGTCTATGCCAATGCCGGAACCTTTGAAGTCATTGGTAGTGAAATTAAAGGCGCCCGGTTTACGACGGGCTCACCGTTTGTGATCGGCGATTTTTTCATTCACCCCTTTCCGGTGCCGCACGACGCCAACGATCCGGTCGGGTTTGTTTTTTCTACTGAAAGTCTAAAAATCGGTATCGCAACAGATATCGGAATGGTGACCAATGCGCTACGTGAACGGTTGCGCAAATGTCACGCGGTGGTGATTGAGGCTAATCATGACGAAACGCTTTTACATGAGGCGGATCGTCCATGGAGCCTCAAACAGCGCATTCGAGGCAATCAGGGACACCTTTCTAACCGGGCGGCAGCGGCGCTGATGGCCGAAATCGCCGGTGAAGGGTTGCAGCATCTTTTTCTTGCGCATCTCAGTTCAGATTGTAACAGTCCATTGCATGCTCGAAAAACCTTTGAGACGCTGTTGTCTGAAGCGGGCCATACGCATGTGACCGTGCGGTTGACGTGTGCAGAATGTGTCAGCGATATTTTAGAATTGGAAGAAGTGAATGTCGAATAACGAACACGGAACTGCAGAATGACGAAGGAACAGTAACCCGATCCTTCAGCATTCGATATTCCCTGATCGATATTTTGTATTTTAAAAGGAACTTTTTATGCCGACCCGCTCAAACGAAAGGCTGGAACAGCGATTACTCAAAGTGATCTCGAAAGAGGTTCTTGGAAAACGTGCAGCCTGTCTGCGCGGCTTTCTTAAAATGCTTTCGTGGATTTTCGGGGTACTGGTACAGTTGCGACTTCTGCTGCACAAGCACCGGATTATCCGTGCCAGTACGCTCGGCTGTCAGGTGATTAGCGTCGGTAACATTACGGTCGGTGGAACAGGAAAGACGCCCATTGTGGAAACTTTTGCACGCTCGTTGCAGGAGAAAGGGCGCAAAGTTGCCATTCTAAGCCGTGGATATAAAAGTCGTAAAACGCCGCTGTGGGAAAAAATTCTGAATAAAGAAAAACAGTTGCCGCGTGTCGTATCCGACGGCGAACGGTTGCTACTTAATTCCGATCTGGCTGGCGACGAGCCGTACATGTTGGCCTCCAACCTGCCGGATGTCGTGGTTCTGGTGGACAAAGATCGCGTTAAATCCGGTAAATATGCGATTAAAAAGTTTGGGTGTGACACCTTGGTGCTCGACGACGGGTTTCAGTATCTCAAGTTGCAGCATCGGCTCGATATTGTACTGGTCGATTACACCAATCCGTTCGGGTATCAGCGGGTTCTTCCGCGCGGGCTGTTGCGTGAACCGATGCGTAATTTGAAGCGGGCTGGGTTTATTTTTATAACCAAATGTCCACCGGAAGGCGCGCCTGAACTGAAAGCCAAACTGCGCGAACTTAATCCCCTTGCGGAAATTTCAGAGTGTCGGCACAGCCCCAAATATCTGGAAAACCTTTATACCCGCGAACAAATCGGACTCGACTCTCTGCAAGGCCTGAAAATAGCCGCAGTATCTGGAATTGCCGTGCCGGGAAGTTTTGAAAATGGACTCCGTAAGCTTGGTGCAGAAATCGTCTTTAGTGCACAGTACGCCGATCATCACCGCTACACGCAACAGGAGATTATCGAAACCATCAACCGCGCTGGCGAGGCTGGGGCTGAAGTGATTGTGACCACCGAAAAAGATGCGGTGCGGTTTCCTCTGCTCGACCGCTGCGACCTGCCGGTAATTTTTCTACGCGTGGAAATTGAAATGCTTTCTGGAACTGAAGCTTTCAATGAATGGATTGCCCGTATTTGTTTCAAATAAAAACAAAACGTCAGGGTTTAGCCCGACTTCCGCACAAAGTCTTTAGGTGAAATTTTCTATTTTTTACAAAATTATCACAACTAATTATCCATTAATTATTTGTGATTATTTTGTCCGGGTTCGCAATTTTGAAAATTGTTGTAAGTCGTTGGTATTCGTCATTTTTCTCTCTTTGTAGTGCCGCGAAGGGGAAAAGTGCGTATTTTCAGGCCGTTGTACACCTAACTGCTGAAGTCGGGTTAGGTAGGGCGTGTTCGCCGAACGCGCCGCACGGTGGAATGGCACTCCTGCTCAGTCGGCTTGGCGTGCGGGAAGCGGCATTTCGGTTTTTAGGATTAAATGTGCACTTTTTTATTTTTCTTTCCATTACTTTAAAGCCATTCTCTGCGCATGCTTGATTTGCTTTATCCTCGTAACTGTGTTCACTGCGGCGCACCGTCGCCCGATCCCATGAAATATCTTTGCTGGGATTGTCTTTCCGATACCCCAAAAGTCGAGCCGCCGTTCTGCGCTCTTTGCGGCGACCCCGTAGCTGGCGATATTCAGCATGATTATACCTGTTTTGCCTGCACCCGTGAAACGCCTGCTTTTGATTTAGCTCGGTCTGCGGTTCGGTATGAAGGGGCTGTAGGCGGCGCGTTACGTGCTCTCAAATATGAGTATGCTTTGTGGGTTGTGCAGGATATGGCCGAATTACTTTTGGCCTGTGTGCAGGCCGAATTCCCAGATCAGCCGTTTGATTTTGTTACTGCCGTGCCGCTTTATCCGGCTCGCCGGCGTGATCGGGGTTTTAACCAGTCGGCCGTGCTGGGCGCGGCACTGGCGCGTCGTCTGAGGCTTCCATTTCGTGAAGGATGTATCCGACGGGTTCGTCCAACGGCCACCCAAACAGGTTTGACAGCTTCCTTGCGTACCGCTAACGTGTGTGGCGCTTTTCGGGTAGGTTTTTTTGCCCGTTTGGCGGGTCAGAGAATTTTACTGGTTGATGATGTAATGACTACTGGAGCTACGGTAAATGCCGGCGCCAAAGTGCTCAAAAAGGGTGGCGCGGCGTCGGTTCATGTGGTGACGGTGGCGAGAGGATAGAAACAATCGTGGAATACTGGAACATTGGAACATTGGAATATTGAACGGTGGGAGAATCTGTTCTCCTTCTATTTATTCCATCATTCCATCATTCCATCATTCCACGACTCCAAAGGAGTTTCCATGGCTTTACGATTTGGTAAAAAGAAATATTCAACGGTTCAGGTGCGCAAACGGGATGTTCCGGACGGTTTGTGGGAAAAATGCCCCGGTTGCGGAGAAATCCTATACGCCAAGCAACTTGAGGAGAGCACGCAGGTTTGCTCAAAATGCAGTCATCATTTCCCCTTGGGTCGGCAGAAACGTATTGAGCTGTTTGCCGACGAAGGAACCTTTGTTGAGTGGGATGCAGAGATGACCTCTAAAGATCCGCTGGGTTTTACCGGCAAAGATTCTTATGTCGCCAAACTGGAGGCCAATCAGACAAAAACCGGCTATAAGGATGCGGTTACTTGCGGCTCGGCTAAGCTTAGCGGTCGTGACATTGGTCTGGGCGTTATGGATTTTTCTTTCCTAGGTGCCAGCATGGGCAGTGTTGTCGGTGAGAAAATCACTCGTCTTATTGAGCGTTGCACTGCGGAAAAGAAGCCGTGCCTGCTGGTTTGTGCTTCTGGAGGCGCCCGCATGTACGAAGGGCTTTTCAGTCTCATGCAAATGGCTAAGACCAGTGCTGCGCTAGCCCGCCACGCCAAAGCCGGTTTGCCATATATCCCCGTGCTTACGCATCCGACCATGGCCGGTGTAATGGCCAGTTTTGCCACGCTGGGCGATGTGATCATGGCTGAGCCCGGCGCGCTTATCGGCTTTGCCGGCCCACGTGTAATTAAAGAAACCACTCAGCAGGATCTGCCGGAAGGGTTCCAGCGCGCCGAATTTCTGGAAAAGCATGGACTTATCGATATGGTTGTTCCTCGCAGTCAGCTTAAAGCCCGCGTTGCGCTGGTTTTCGATTATATGGTGAATGGCTAATAAGTATTGCGTACTGCGTATTTAGAACAGTGCACTGCAACGTACGCCATACGCAGTACGAAATATTAATATGTTGAAACAGTCTGTTGATCTTCTCTTCGCCCGCACCGCGTACGGCATCAAACCCGGTCTGGAAGTTACGACCGCGTTGCTCGAAAAAATGGGCAATCCGCAGCGAAGTCTTAAATGTATTCATGTTGCCGGCACTAACGGCAAGGGTTCGGTTTGCGCCATGATCGAATCTGTACTGCGCGCCTCTGGCTACAAAACAGGTCTCTACACTTCGCCACACCTTTTCCGGTTCAATGAACGCTTTCGAATCAACGGGCGCGAGATTCCTGATCCGGTGCTTGAACAGCTTATCGCCGATGTCGAAACCGCCGAACAACAGCGGGTTATCGACAACGGAGTTGTTCAGTCATCCCCTCCTGCGGAGGGGTGCCCGCAAGGCGGGGTGGGTGCAGTTGCTCAGTTATCCCCTCCTGAGGAGGGGTGCCCGCAGGGCGGGGTGGGTCGTCCCGCGACCTTTTTCGAAATTTCGACGGCGATGGCGTTTGAATATTTCAGACGTGAGAAGGTGGACTATGCCATTATCGAAACTGGTATGGGCGGGCGGTGGGATGCCACCAATGTGATTCAGCCGGTTCTTTCCGTGATCACTCGTATTGATATTGACCACACCGAATATCTCGGCGCAGATATTGAAACCATCGCACGGGAAAAAGCCGGTATTATCAAGTCCGGTGCGGCGGTCGTTTGCGGGCCGATGCCGGTTGAAGCTGAAGCGGTTATTTATAAGGAAGCTCGAGAGAAGAAAGTTTTAATCCTTGGAAGCGACGAAGCGGTATTTTTCCAATGTCTGGAAAGACGACGCGATGACCAGTTGATTAACATCGAGGCCAGTGGGCACGAATATCCGAATGTCCGCCTGCCGCTGACTGGAAGTTTTCAACTTGAAAATTGCGGCATTGCCGTTGCCGCGCTCGAAGATTTGGCCGATCTCGAAAACATTCGTCTCCAGATGAAAAGGGGGCTTGAATCGGTCAAATGGCCAGGGCGCTTTCAATTGCTTCAGCAGAAGCCGCCGGTACTTTATGATGGTGCGCATAATGTCTGCGGGGCTCGCGCGCTTTTACAGACCTTGGAAGAAACTTTTTCAGGGTTTGGAAATGGATTTTTGTTTAGCTTCATGAAAGACAAAGATGTTGAAGGAATATTAAAAACGCTGAATCCTGTGATTGGAAAGGCCTGGGCGCTCACCTTGCCGGGTGATCGCTCAATGAAGGCGGATGAAATTACAGCGATCGGCAAACGGCTTGGGCTGGAGATTACCCCCGTTAAAACTTTGAAACCTGTTCTGGACTGGCTTGATGCTGGTAAAAAGCGGCTGGCCTGCTTTACCGGTTCGTTGTATCTTCCCGCACAACTCAAATCGTTAGGGTTTAATTTTAAACAGTGAAAATCTGTATGGATTATGAATTGGGATTACGCATGACTGAAAAACTGCACGTTGCTATCGCTTGCGGCGGAACCGGCGGCCACATTTTCCCCGGTCTTGCTACCGCCCGCGTTTTGAGAGAGCGCGGACATCACGTTACGCTTTGGCTGGCTGGCAAAGGCGGCGAGGATATCGCTGTCCAAGGTTGGGAAGGACGCATTGTTACTATTCCGTCCGAAGGATTTCAGTTTGGTGCCTTTCGATCCGTCTTGACCGCGTTACGCATTGTGCGAGCGGTTTTTCATTGCTGGCGCATCATGTTGCGTCACCAGCCTGATGTGGTACTTGCTATGGGGAGCTATGCGTCCATTGGCCCATGCCTCGCGGCGCGTTTGCACGGCATTCCGTACATCCTTCACGAAGCCAATGCGGTACCGGGCCGGGCTGTTAAACTGCTTGCCCGTAAAGCGCGAGCCATTGCCATCTGCTTCGAGGAAACTCGCTATCACCTTAAAGGCTTGCACGCGGTTTCCGCCGGTATGCCGTTGAGGCCGGAGATACAGAAAACAGAAGACAGAAAACAGAAGACAGAATTTCATTTGCTCGTTATGGGCGGATCGGGCGGTGCACATGTTATTAACGAAATGGTTTCAGAGGCGGTTTGTTCTTTGGTCTCCAGCCTCCCGCCGACTGCCATTCGCGTCACGCATTTGACGGGTGCCGCCGACGAAAAAACGGTGTCTGAGCGCTATTGTGCCGCTGGGGTGAATGCCGAAGTTTTTGCTTTCACCCATGACATGGCTGCACTTTACGAAAAAGCTTCGTTGGCGGTCTGCCGTTCCGGAGCTTCTACATGTGCTGAACTCGGAGTTTTTGCGTTGCCAGCACTGCTTATTCCTTATCCTCATGCAGCCAGCGACCATCAGACGGTAAATGCCCGTGCACTTGAAAAATTTGGCGCGGCCGATGTCGTGCAGCAAAGCGATATGACGGTTGAATGGCTTAAAGGGTATCTTGCCGAACAGATTAAGGATCCGTCCCGGCTCGAAAAAATGTGTATTCGTTCTGCCTCGCGCAAAGTTCCTTTGAATGCGGCGGCCATCCTCGCCGGAGTGGTCGAGTCGTGTAAGTGATATTGGGGATCATCGCGACTGAAGGAATCGGAAGGCTTCAGGCAGTGCTTCGATAAGGTCGGTAGCGATTAGCGCGGATTGCGTTAGATCGTGTGCGGCAATGTCTCCTGCAATGCCGTGTAGATAAACCGCAGTCATTGCCGCATCAAATGGTTCCATGCCCTGACCAAGCAGTCCGGTCAATAGGCCTGCCAATACGTCACCGGAGCCGCCGGTCGCCATGCCGGGATTCCCCGTTAGATTGATGGCCAATTTGTGTCCCGGTTTGGCGACCACGGTTCCAGCTCCTTTAAGAATAATGATCTGCCCGGTTGTCTCGGTGGCTTCGCTGGCTTGAGCCCAGCGGTCGGTTACGGGCGCTTTAAAAAGCCGCTCAAACTCGCCGGGGTGCGGTGTGAGGATAACGGGGCATTTCGCGGCGGCAATTCTTTTCGGCTCGATGCAGAGGGCGTCTGCATCCAGAATCAGTGGCACTTCACAGATTTTTAGAAGGACGGAAACCAGTGCGGTGGTTTTGTCGGAACGTCCGAGTCCGGGGCCGAGTAGTACGGCATCGCAGTGTTTCCAATCGCGGGTTAAAATCTCTGGAATTTTTAAAATATCAGAAAATGGATGAACCATTATTTCCGGTCCGGCGGCCAGTGCGACGAGGGGATAAACCTCTACCGGTGTCAGAACGCTGACGAGTCCTGCACCGGAGCGCAGTGCGGCGCGCGCGGCCATGGCGATGGCTCCGGTATAGCCGTTGGATCCGCCGATGAGCAAAACGTGGCCATAAGTTCCTTTATGGCTATCGCGCTCGCGGCGGGGCAGGAAGAGGTCGGAGCGGTCAATCAGTACCGCGTCTTCACACCCTTCAGTGTCTTCGATAAATTCTAATGGAATACCGATATCAACGACTTCAACGCTTCCAACGTATGGAAGCGCTTCGGGGCGGATGAGCCCCGTTTTTGGCAAACCCAGTGTGACGGTTAGATCGGCTTTGATCGCTGGACTCTCAGCGATGCCGGTGTCGGCGTTGACGCCTGACGGGATATCGATCGAAAGTATAAAGGCATGTTGTGCTTCGGTGTTGATCCATTCAATGAGCGGACCCATAAACCCACGCGGCGCACCTTGTGAGCCGGTGCCTAACAGGCCGTCAACGATCAGATCGGGCCAGACTTTAGGAAAGAGATCGTTAGTGCTTCGAACCTCTTTGGGAATGATTCCGGCGTGTATCATTTTTTTGAGATGGAGTTGTGCATCGGCTTGAATCTGACTTTGTGATCCGCAGATCCAGACTTCGATTTGGAGATCAGTTTCTGAAAGCGCATGGGCGGCGGCGAAGACATCCCCACCATTATTACCGGTACCGGCGACCAGAAGAATGGTCTGTCCTCCACGGCTGGCCAGTACATCCCGAGCTATCTCGGCGACATGCTGACCGGCGCGGCGCATTAGTTCCTCGCCCGTCACCCCGTTTTCAATAGTACGGCGATCAAGTTCGCGCATTTCAGCGGCATACACTGTTTTCATGACTTGTATTCTGACAGGGTGGCGAGCATTTCGCGAACGGCATTTTCCAAGCCTGTGAAGATGGCTCTGGCCACGATGCTGTGGCCGATGTTAAGGGTATCTAGATGCGGGATTTTAAGGATGTTCGCAATATTATCGAGGTTGATTCCGTGACCAGCGTTAACTTGCAGGCCGAGAGATTGTGCATAGGTTGCACCGGAAATAAGTTTTTTCAAAAGCAAATCTGCTATGGCCGGATCGGTTGCATCGCAGAAGGCACCGGTGTGGAGTTCGACAACTCGGGCACCAGTTTTAAAACAGGCTTCGAGCGTTTTCTGGTCGGGTTCAACGAAGAGGCTAACGATTGAGCCATTGTCGTGAAGTCGGTTGACGGTTTTTTCCAAGGAATGAAAATTCCCCATTACGTTGAGTCCACCTTCGGTCGTACGTTCCTGCCGTTTTTCCGGAACAAGGCAGATTTCGGCGGGTTTAACGTTCAGTGCAATTCGGACAATCTCTTCGGAGTCGGCCATTTCGAGATTGATAGGCAGCGGGCAGGCTTCGCTGAGGCGGTAAACGTCGGCATCTTGAATGTGGCGGCGATCCTCGCGGAGGTGGACGGTGATGCTGATCGCTCCGGCTTTTGCACATATTTTTGCGGCTTCAAGCGTATCTGGATAGGCTGTTCCCCGAGCTTGGCGCAACGTTGCGACGTGGTCGATATTGACGCCGAGTTTGATCGCTTGGTTCATACTAACCTTTTTTTGTTTTTGCGTGCTGTGCAGGGTCATATACCAAACAGGCGGTGGTATTCCAGTCGCGAATAACTTCGAGCGCGCGAAATGCTCCGTTAAAAAGAGTTCGCAGGTTTCGTCCATGTTCAGGGTAAGTCGCGATGCCAATACTGACGGCTGCTTTTATTTGTCGTCCATTGTAAACAAAAACCTCTTTTTGGACAGATTCGCGCAGGCGGGTGGCGATAACCTGGCCTTGTTGAAGGGTGCAGGGTACGAGTACAAGAAAATCATCGCGGTGGTAGCGCCCAATGATATCGCAGTCGCGAGTGAGTCGTTGGAGGGCTTGTCCTATATTCGCAATGACGTTGTCTGCGGCGTCCTCGCCATGGAGTTTTATAATCTGATCAATGCGATTGATACCGATGCAAAATAAAGCAGCGGGCTGTTTTTTATGGCGCAGTTCAGAGAGATATTTACGCATGTAAGATCCCACTGCAGAAGGATTTAGAACGCCAGTCAATTGATCGATCACGGCGGTTTTATCTACACGGGTAAGTTCACCGGGCGCCGCATCGGGTTTTTCATTTTCCAGAACAGCAGGTGCCGGTGCCACATAGAAGGGTGACGGGTTTTCAAAACTGACCGCTTCAAGGGCTTCGGTTGCAATATTGATAATTTGCCGAGAGTTACTGCCATGCATGGGGAAGCTGCTAATCCCGATCCGGAAGGCACGTATGGAGGATTTTGTGGCGACGATTTTTGCTAAAGTGATGGTCATGCGTTGCGCCACCACAGACACATTAGACTCTTCGGTATCAACGATGGCGGCCACGCAATCATCGCTGAACAGACAGGCTTTATCGTCGGCGATTCGAGTGATTTTTTTTAGTTTCCTCAGCAATTCTTCTTGAACGATCCGTTGGTCGGGTTCTTCGGTGATAAATTGTATAATGAAGACGCCGAAACCGGAAGAGACCCGATTGATTTTGCTCAGGTAGCGGGTGACCTGAATAAAGAAAAAATCATTACAATCTTCGACAGTTGTTAGAGATTCCTCGCCAAGCTGGATCATTTTGTGAAAGCGATACGTACTGCTGATCAGCGTGATAATGGCAAATGAAATACCCATTACAAGTAACAGCTGCCCGGCTTGAGCCAAGGGCAGCTGTGCTATCGATGAAGGCTGTAGAATGAAACTCAGCATGTTCTGTCTATCGGTTATCAGTTATCTTTTATTGGTCATCAGGTTCGCTGAATTATGCTATTTCAAACCACCAATAACTGACAACCTATAACGAACAACAGAGGCCTAGTAGTAGAGAACGAAATCACCGCGACGGTTGGCGACCCAAGCCGATTCGTCGTGTCCGGCGGTAGCCGGTTTTTCTTCGCCGTAGCTCTTAGTTTGGATGCGGTCTGCACCGATTCCGAGTTCGGCCAAATAGTTGCGGACGGCTTGTGCGCGGCGTTCACCCAAGGCAAGATTGTATTCGTTGCTTCCGCGTTCGTCACAATGACCTTCGATGATGACTGCCGCCGCATCGTTCTTTTTGAGGTGCTGTGAAACGGTTTCGATTTTAGAACGTTCTGTGTTAGCAACTTGGGCGCTGTCATACTGGAAGAAAACCGGAGCAAACATGCCAGAATGCTCAGTGCCGCCTGTAAAACGGTCGCCCATTGCAAGGGCTCCGCCCATGCCATCACCATAAAGACCGCCTGAACCGTAAACTCCAGCAGGATTTTTCTTCATGCTTTTGCAACCAGTGAGTGTGGAAAGAGCCATTAACAGACAAATACCAGCAATAAAAGAAGCATTCTTTTTCATAACAAACAGACCTCGCGTTTAAACATGTTCCTATCTCGAGCAAGCTGGCGAATACCAGCTCCCACTCCCACTACCTTGGAGTAAAGCTACCGGACGGTCGCTTACTGTGTCAAGAAGGTATATGGAAGATTGGTAATTTATAGAACGGGCTGCGACGATGTGCCGTCCATCCGGTGCCCACGAAGGGTCTTCATAATCGGCGCCGTCCGTGTCTAGGTAGGTAGTCTGTCCTGAGGAGGGCTGAATGATGGCGATCGTGTAGCGACCTCCTGACCGGCTGGAGCAGGCGATTAAGCCGTTGGGGCCCCAGTCCGGAGCAACATTTTCAGTTCCACGGTTGCTGATGCGCTTAGGTGTGCCGCCGTTGCGGGGCAGAATATATAGCTGAGGTGAACCACTTTGGTCGGATACATAAACCAAATTTTGCCCATCCGGCGACCAAGCGGGGCTGGCTTCAGTAGCATGCACGGAAGCGGTAAGGCGGGTCAGTGTTCCGCTGCGAATATTTTTCAGATAAAGTTCGGGATTACCATCTTTAGAGAGAATCAATGCTAGATCTCTTCCGTCGGGAGAAAGGGCTGCGCCGGTATTGAGCCCTCCGTAGCCAGCTAGCATTTCGCGTCGATTTTTTTTCAAATCAATCCGGTAGATGTCGGGGAAATTGCGCATAAAGGAGGTGTAAACGATACTGTTGCCGTCTGAACTCCAGTTGGGTCCTACCACAATCTGTTTTTCATTGGTAAGTTGCCGCACGCCGCCGCCATCGCTGTCGCAGAGATAAAGTTCTTTTTTTCCTGTACGGTTGCCGACCAGCACAATGCGCATGGAGGCGAAGCCTTTGTGTCCGGTGACCGCTTCGATGATGTCATCGGCCATGCGGTGGGCGAGTGTGCGGGTCTGATCGATTGGCATGCCGTAGTTTTTAGAGAGTAGTACGGCTTGATCGTTCAGTCGAAAAACCTGACAACCGGCTTTAAAGTCACTACCGGAGGTTGTGGCAGTTCCGTTTACGCGAATTTCTCCGCCACTGCGTACTGGATCAAACCAGCCGGAAAGGCGGAGATCCTTTTCCAAGGTTTGGGTGAAGATTTTCGAGGCCGTATCGCCTGCTGTACGCAGACCGGAAAGGTCGATGCTGATTTTACGATCCGCAGATTTTACAACACGAACCTGAGCCGAGGCTGAGAGTGCAGTAACCAGTAATATACAACAAAAAGTCAGATTTTTTTTCATAAGGTCTATCCTTAGCGCAATAGACCCGCAGATGAAAGTGATTTTTAGAGAAAACCGTTTTGTTTATCTGCGGACGCGGACTTGATAGAAACCGGTCGCTTTTTGTGTGCGGTTGGTATCGGCGTCTTCAAAGTAATTTCCGGCGATGTTTGTGCTTATTATTACGAAGGAATTGTTTAGAGCCGATGCCCAGAAGATATCGTATTTTCTGGCTAGCTTGCGATCCCAGTTAAATTTTCGTGGATTCATTAAGCTCATTTTCAGCTGATCATTTGCATTTTCAGGATCAAGTCCTGCTGTATAGGATTGCAACAAGGTCAGCCCATTTTTAGCCAGAGCGTTTGTTAAGGCGGCGGTAATTCCGCCAAAATATTTCTGTTCCCACCAGTCGGGGATTCCGTCGTTATCGGTATCGACAAGGCCTGTTACTGGTTCTTCAACGACCATATTCAGGTCGTCAATGTAAACGGAAGTCGAACTGTCGTTCGCTATAAGAATGGACTCAATTTGACTGTTGTTTGAGTAGAAAGACAGGCCGTTGGCTGCATTTGTTCCATTAACGCAGATGCTCCACGTTGGGTTGGTTGTGTTGTTGTAATCACAAAAAAGATCGAAGCGGGTCCAGACGTTTGTTTTTATGCGGGTGCTCGTTAGTTCAATCTTGTTGGTGTAGTTGTAAACGACCAGATTCAGGTTGGTATTAACGTAAAAGGCAACGCTGGTATTTGAGTTGGACACGGCGGGTGCGCTGGCAGGAGCCGCATTGCATCGGGCGAAAAAGTTAAGCCAGATGGACGACACACCGTTTGATACGGAATGATTTACAGATCCCGATTTAATTTCTAAGGCTTTGGATCCTGTGTTAAATACATTCGTTTGAATTTGAGCCGTACCAGATGTGATCCAGTTGTTGCTAAGGCTGGAAGTCTCGAATGTATCCGAGAACGGTAGCTGTGAAGCCGCCGCCGTTAGAGTGAAAGCCACCATCATAAACGTGACTATAGATGTTTTTTTCATTCCTATATAATAGCAAACCGGCATGGATTTGAAAGCTTAATCCTTGAGAGAAAATTCGATAGAAATATTGCGGTCGGGCAGATCCGGCGGTGGCATGGGCAGGCGGGCTGTATCGTTCAATGCGCCTTGAACAGATTGATCAAAAAGGCTGTTACCTGAACGGCGGGTGATCGATTTTAAAGAAACTCTTCCGTCACGCTCTACCCGGATGTTAGCCACTGCGGTCAGACCTATCGGTGCGCCAGCGGGTTGCTGCCAAACGGCGTACATCTGGTCTTTCACTTTTTCATAATACCAAGCAAAGGGATTGTACATACTGCCGCCCGATCCTGAACCGGAGCCTGAGCCTGAACTTGTTGCTGATCCGGATCCTGTTGCCGAGCTGTTAAGAGCCGCTTTAAGTCCGCTTAGATCAAGTGCCTTTTTAGCGGGCGCGGCGGGTTTGGCGTTCGGGTTGCGCACCTTTGTGTTCTGCCGGATAGCCGCCAGTTTTTCTTCTTCAGTTTTTGGTTTCGGAGGGGCGTTGGTTTCCGTTTTTTTCGGTGGGGCGTTGGTTTTTGCCGGTTCCGGTTTTTTAACTTCGGGTTTTTTGGTTTCCACTTTTTTAGGCGGAGCATTGGTTTTGACCGGTTCTGGTTTCTTTTCGGGCTTCAACTCGGGTTCGGGTTTTTGTTTTATTTTGGGTTTGATCTCGGGTTCCGGCGTGGACTCTTGCGGTTGTTCGTAGGCTGGAGCCGGACTGCCGCTCAGATCAAAAAATGTAACTTCTTTCGGTTTCGGGGTGCAACCACGGAAAAGCGGTGACAAAATAGCCAGCAGGATTACGATTCCATGTGCGATGGAAACCTGTCCGAAAATCTTTTTTCCCAAGGCGTTTTTCACGGTTTTAATGCGACCTTCATTCGGCCTGCGTTACCAGTCCCATGGTTTCAATCTTGGCGTCTTTTAAAATCTGGATCACGTTCACAACCCGCCCATAATCGAGCTTCTCATCGGCTCGTACATAAACCATGGGTGTTGGCTTAGCGGCACCGAGTTTTTCCATTTCTTCCGCCAGCTGTTGCAAAGAAAGGGTTACCCCGTCTAGTGTTAGCCCCTGATTTTTAGAAAGTTCAATGGTGTGGTGTTTTTTTGTTAAATCCATTGCCCCAGCTTTACCCTTCGGCAGATTTACTGGGAGGCTTTGCTCAATGATGGGCATGGTAATAATAAAGGCGAACAGCAGAATAACGATGATATCCATCAGCGAGGTGATGTTGATCTCGTTGCTTTCCCGGAGCGCGATCAGGCTGGTTCTCCTTTTTCTTCTCACCGTAGCTCCTTTATTTTGAATAATTCAGCATGAATTCCTGCTGAACACTTCCGGTAAATTCCTGTGCAAAGTTATCCATTTGCACCGCCAGATAACGGATGCGGGTTGTCAGCAGGGTATATCCGATGGAGGAGGGCAGTGCCACTAACAGTCCGACTACGGTAGTCAGCAACGCGCCTGAAATACCGGGAGCAACGGCTGAAAGCGAAGCTGAACCGGCTGTTGCCATCCCGCTGAACGTGCCCATGACACCCCAGACTGTTCCCAGTAGGCCGAGAAAAGGCCCGACGCTGACGGCCGTCGCCAACAGACCCATGTGACTTTCAAGTTCAAGAGCCGTGTCGGCAAGTGCACAATCAACAGCACCTTGTATGGTATCCATCTGATGCGGATCGAGCCTCCGTTGCTCTTTGGGGTAGGCATTGCCGAGCAGGACTTCATCGCGATCAACACCAATCAGCGTAAGTTGATTAATCAGTGCCTTACAGCCTGCTTCATAGATTGCGTTGAGTGGAGCTTCCGGCATGCGTTGTCTTTTTACGAAAAGATTGGTCGGACGAGCCTGTTCGCGGAAATTTTTTAAAAATCGGTTATTAGATTGCCGAGCGACGCGCAGTTGGGCGAATTTTGTTAGTAGCACAGTCCATGCGCCTATTGAAATCAGCACAAGGATGATAACAATCACTTTTCCATTCATCGCGCTTTGACGGAAGGCTAGGCCGACACTACCCAGCATCAGGGGGAACAGCAGTCCATTCATAATTCGTTATCTCCGTGTTCATCATTAAAAAATCGTATCGTATTCTCCAAGGTTTACAGAAACAGTACAGTTTTTTTTCCAAAGATCGGAAAAATCTATTATGCTCCGCCGTATGAAAAAAATCCTATCAGTCGTTTTTACTCTTTTTTTGCCCCTGATCTCACTGCTTTTCAGTGGTTCTGTACCGGTAAATCTGCCGGAGGTCCGTGCAATCTGGGTAACCCGTTTTGATTATAAAACGCCAGCAGAGGTGGATGCCATCGTCGCCAACTGCGCTCGCGCCGGATTTACGGACATCTTTTTCCAGATTCGTGGTAACGGCACGGTATTCTATCCCAGTCAGGTTGAGCCATGGGCCTTTGAACTGACCGGTTCGGACGCTTCCACCACGGGGCGGAATCCTAACTGGGATCCACTAAAGATAGCGGCGGACAGCGCTAAAAAACGGGGTATCCGTCTGCATGCCTATATGAATGTGCTACCCGGTTGGAGAGGACTTAAAGATCCACCGCGCGCTGCCGGGCAGTTCTGGACGGCGCATCCAGAGTGGTTCATGGTTGATTCGCTGGGTCAGCGCATGCGCCCAACCAGTGGATGGTATGCTTTTTTGAACCCAGCGTTACCGGAAGTTCGTGACCATCTGACAAAATTGGTGGCCGAGCTCGCCCGTTATGATATTGCGGGACTTCATCTAGACTATATCCGTTTTCCCTATGACTATAAGGATGTAGCACCGCAGCTTTATCCGAAAGCCTCGGCAACGGAAATCGCTAAACGCTCGGATTTTTCGTATGATCGGTATTCGACGGAGCAGGTGCGTCAGCGCTACAGCGGAAACTGGGGTGCTTTTCGGCGCGAATCCGTTTCGCAGATTGTTGCCGGGCTGAATAAGACCTTTAAAAAGCAACGCGGCCAGCCGTGCATCATTTCCTCCAGCGTTCTGGCTGATTTTGATAATGGTTACAAATCGGCGTTTCAAGATAGCCGCCGCTGGGCGAAAGAGCAGTTGGTGGATTGGTTGGTGCCGATGAATTATAATGCAGTTCTCTTTGATGAACGGCTTTTGAACATACGTAAATCTTTGGGTCGCAGTGCAACGGCCTCACAGCTGGTGGTTGGGATCGACTGCAAAGCCACTCCGTTTGAAATTCGGCGTCAGATTGCCGCAGTAAAAAAGGCGGGCTGTCGGGGGTATGCTTTATTTGCCTATTCGCTTCTGTATGAAAAACATCGCCTGACGGCGAAAGGACAGGGCGTATTGTCCTCGGTAAGGCAGTAGAAAGAGATTCTAATTTTTCCAATAGGCGAGAAACTCGACATTTCCCTTAGGCCCTTTGAGTGGGGAGGTGGCGAGTCCGAGCCAGGTCAGACCCAGTGTTTCAGTTCCAAACTTTCGTATATGGGCAATGACGGCTTCATGAATTGCCGGATCGGTAATGACGCCGCGTCCTTTGTCTACGGCCTCTTTGCCCGCTTCAAATTGAGGTTTGATGAGCGAGACGATTTCTCTACCGGGCTTCAACAGCCCCTTAACGGCGGGCAGGATGTTGGTGAGGGAGATGAATGACGTGTCAATCGATGCAAAGTCGGCTGGCTCCGGCAGATCGGCCGGCATCAGGTAGCGAGCGTTAACGCCTTCCATTACAACCACCCGCGAGTCTTCGCGCAGTTTCCAGTGTAGTTGTCCTTTGCCGACATCAACTGCATAGACCTTCATCGCGCCGTGCTGGAGCATGCAGTCAGTGAAGCCTCCGGTCGAGGAGCCGATATCGAGGCAGACTTTGCTGGTTAGATCGAGTTGGAAGGCTTCCATGGCCCCTTCAAGCTTTTCTCCGCCACGGCTGACAAATCGTTCAACCTCCTTTAGAACGATGGACTGATCGGGCGATACCGATTGTCCTGGCTTCGGGGCGGGGCGGTCATTGAGCAGTACCTGTCCGGCCAGAATCAGTCGCTGTGCCTTTTCACGGCTTTCAGCGAGGCCTTTTTCCACCATTAGCTGGTCTAAACGTATTTTTTTCATTAGAAGTGTGCTTTAAGAAATACCTAAAAATGGCCGGTCTGTACATTCATATTCCGTTTTGTGAGCGCAAGTGTTCCTACTGCGCGTTCTACTCATTTCCAAAACCTTGGAAAAACGTGGACGGTTTTTTCCAAACCTTGGCCGCTGAGATTGAGAATTTAAAAAGTCTGTATCCAGACTTTTTACCGGACACCATTTTTATTGGTGGTGGTACGCCCACGGCATTGGATGTCCAAACATTAGGAAAATTTATTCCAACCCTCCGACGATTCAGTCCTATTGAATTTTCGTGTGAGGCTAATCCGGGAACGGTTGACCCGTGGAAGTTGGACTTGCTTATAAAAAATGGCGTGAACCGTTTATCGATCGGTGTGCAGTCGTTTGATTCACGAAGCTTGGAAACACTGGGAAGAATTCATTCAGCGGAACAGGCGGAGTCGGCTTTTCGGTTGGCGCGCGCGGCGGGGTTTAAAAATATGGGTCTTGATTTGATGTTTGGCATTCCCGGACAGACGATCAAAAACCTTGAGGCTGATCTTGATCGGGCGCTGGCGCTTGAACCTGAGCATATTTCAGTTTACAACCTGATGTATGAAGAGGGCACGCCGCTTACGGCGATAAACCCGGAAAAGCTGGATGAAAATCTGGAACGGGAACTGTATGACTTGATCCGGCGGCGGCTGACGGATGAGAAGTTTATTCATTACGAGATTTCAAACTTTGCCCGATCTGGTTTTGAGTGCAGGCACAATTTGCTGTATTGGAATGGAGGCGAATATATAGGGTGCGGCCCGGCGGCGCATTCACATTGGAAGGGTGTGCGCTGGGCCAACGTCGCGGATCTAGATGACTACTTAACAATGCAGGGGGCACAACCCACCCCGTCCTGCGAACACCCCTCTCGTGGAGGGGAGTGTGATGATCGGTCAAAAAGTCCCCTCCTTGGAGGGGTGCCGGAAAGGCAGGGTGGGGCCGGGTGGCCGCGCCGCGAGTTCGAGGAAACGCTCGATTCGGAGGCTAAAGAGCGCGAGACTTTGGTGATGGGGTTGCGCCAGCTGGCCGGGGTTGAGGTTTCCGACAGTCTTTGGGGGGAACTTCAGGAAAGCTTCCAAACGTTGGAAAAGGCGGGTTTGCTGAAAATTGATGGGCGCCGCATCCGACTGTCGGAGGAGGCTCTTTTTGTCAGCGATTCGGTCTTTACAGAATTGGTGTAATATTGCGCTTGCCAAGGGGAGGGTCTGTCCGTAGATTACGCCACTCTTTGATTTAAATTTTTAGATTGTAAGGAAAAAAAATGGCTAAATGTGCAATGACAGGTAAGGGAACGATTTCAGGCCGCCGGATTGTCCGTAAAGGGTTGAGAAAGAGTAAGGGCGGTATCGGTCTGCACGTGACCAGTGCTACGAAACGCAAATTCAAAGCGAATCTTCAGCGGGTTCGTGTGAAAGATGAAAACGGTACGGTGAAGCGCATCTGGGTTTCCGCTAAGGCAATCCGTGACGGTCTTGTGACGAAAGCTTAAGCAGCGTTTCTCTGTGGTTCTAAAGCCGGTTCTTTTTACAAGGGCCGGTTTTTTTATGACTCGTAGTGCGTACTGCGTATTTCGTATTGCTGATAGGGATATTGAATACGCAGTACGTAATGCGCAGTGCCCTGTGAGAATACTAAAAAAGCCCCGGACGAATCCGAGGCTCGTACAGAAACAGTTGTTTCTTTTACCAGCTGGCTTTGGTCATGCCGGGAATAAGGCCGTTGGAAGCCATTTCGCGCAGCGTGATACGGGAGAGACCGAATTTTTTGTAAACTGCACGCGGACGTCCGGTAACCCTGCAGCGGCTTTGGACGCGGATCGGGTTGGCATTGCGTGGAAAATTACGCAATTTTTCAAAAGCGGCCATCCGATCTTCCATGGAAGTTTTCGGGTTGTGGATAATTTCTTTCAGCGCCACACGCTTGGCGTAGTACTTGTCCGCCATCTTTTTGCGCTTTTCATTTTTAACGATACTGCTCGTCTTTGCCATAAATCAGATTCCTCAATTGGTTCGTCGAAGCGGGGATGAAACAGGAAAAGACACCGAGGTGCAACCCTTTTTTGCGCAAATATCAAGGGCGGGGAAAATGGTAGACCTGCCCGTTTTTTATTTTGTTTTCATGGACGGTTTCAGGCACACTCCGTCTCTATTTTTATCTGGGAATCCTGAGAGGACTATTTTATGTGCGGAGTGGTTGGTTATATTGGTAGTAAAGAAGCCGCCCCGATTCTGGTCGATGGCTTGCAGCGGTTGGAATACCGTGGCTATGACTCCGCCGGTATTGCGGTGCTCAGCGGCGGGAAAATTTTTTCGTGCAAGGAAGTCGGTCGGCTGGCAAATCTCGAAAAAATGCTAGCTTCGGCACCCATCAAGGGGACTTGCGGCATCGGGCATACCCGGTGGGCCACGCACGGGGCTCCCACGCAGATTAATTCTCATCCGCATTTCAGTTCGGACGGCGCGATTGCTGTGGTGCACAACGGAATTATCGAAAATTATGCTGGGTTGCGTGACGAGCTATCTGCTAAAGGTCATAAATTTTTATCGGAAACCGATACCGAAGTGGTTCCTCACCTGATTGAGCAAGCACTAAAAGACGGTGCACAATCGCCGAGAGAGGCGATTTTGTGTGCGCTCAAGCAGTTGCGCGGGGCTTATGCACTCGGCATCCTGTTCCGTTCTGAGCTGGATGCAGTTTATTGCGCTCGAAAGGGCAGTCCGCTGATTATCGGGCTGGGCGACAAGGAGAATTTTATCGCCAGTGACGTGCCCGCCATTATCAACCGCATCAAAAAAGCCATTTATTTGAACGACGGCGAGATGGCTGTTTTACATGCTGATCGCGTGGAAATTTGCACGATTGAAGGCAAAGCGGTTGTTCCCGTGGTTAAGGAAATCTCTTTTCAGGCTGAGGCGGCTGAATGTGCCGGATTTGAAACATTCATGCTGAAAGAAATTCATGAACAGCCGCGTATTTTGCGTGCACTGCTCGAAAAGCATGTTTCAGCAGAAGGGGCGATTAATTTAGGAATCGGGCTGGGGCCTGAATATTTTCGCAAGCTCAACCGCATTATGATCGTTTCCTGCGGCACGGCTTATCATGCGGGGATGTACGGTAAGTTGTTGCTGGAAAATTTGACCGGTATCGCTGTTGAAACCGATCTCGCCAGCGAGTTCCGTTACCGAGATCCTAAAATTGACCCCGGCACGTTGGTGATTCCCGTGTCGCAATCCGGTGAGACGGCTGACACGCTGGCATCGATTCGTATGGCCAAAGAGTGGGGCTGTAAAGTTTTTGCCATTTGCAACGTCGAGGGTAGTTCGGTAGTGCGTGAGAGCGATGCTGTTTTATTTACTAACTGCGGGCCGGAAATTGGTGTAGCTTCGACCAAAGCCTACACGGCACAGCAGATGGCCTTTGCGTTGTTTGCGCTTTATGTGGCCGGAGTGCGCGGCAATCTGACGCCGGAGCAGATTAAAGCGTATCTATCTGATTTACAGGATGTTCCAGATGCTGTTCACTATGTGATTCAGAAAAAGGAAACCATCAAGGCGATTGCCGAGAAGCATCATGATGGTCCGAGTTCACTGTATCTGGGTCGTAAGTTCAATTATCCAACCGCCCTCGAAGGGGCTTTAAAAAATAAAGAAATTTCCTACCAGCACGCGGAAGGCTATGCAGCTGGCGAAATGAAGCACGGCCCCATCGCGTTGATCAATGAAGCATTACCCGTGATCTGCATTTGTACAAAGACGGCTGATGAGGTCTACGAAAAAATGCTTTCAAATATCAAAGAGGTGGAAGCCCGCAGTGGACGCATTATTGCGGTGGCCACGGAGGGTGATACCGAGATTGCAAAGCTGACCGACGATATCATTTACGTGCCGGAGGTTCGTGATGAATTTACTCCGATGGTCAATGTGGTCGGTTTGCAGTTTCTAGCTTATTATGCGGCTCGCGCCCGCGGAACCGATATTGATAAACCGCGCAATCTGGCCAAGAGTGTGACGGTTGAGTAGAAAAACAGTTTAGTTTAAGTTTAACAGCAGACAAGTGCGGGGGTTATGAAGATGGAAAAGACAGGGCAAGCCGAGATACGTATTGATGACCAGATCGTGATCTGTCCCGTTTATGAAGGAACCGAAGGCGAGCGGGCCATGGATATTGGTAAATTACGCAAAGAGACGGGTGTCATTACCTATGACCCAGGGTATGGCAATACAGGCTCCTGTGCCAGCGACATAACCTTTATTGACGGCGAAAAAGGTATCCTGCGCTACCGAGGGTATGACGTGGCGGATCTTGCTGAGAAGTGTGAATTTATCGAAGTGGCTTATTTGCTGGTGCACGGCTCTCTGCCGACGCTCGCTCAACGGGAAAACTATGCGAGGCTTCTGAATAGCCATTCCATGATTCATGAGGATATGCGGGATTTTTTTAGTAATTATCCCGAGCACTCGCATCCGATGGCGATTCTTTCCGCTATGGCGGTTTCACTTTCCTCCTTCTATCCCGAATTGCGCAGCGACCTTAAAGAGGATGTGGATATGACGGTGACGCGGCTGATTTCCAAGTTACGCACCATCGCCGCCTTTTCCTATAAAAAGTCGATCGGTGAACCGGCCGTTTATCCTCGGTATGATATGAAGTACTGTGAAAACTTTTTGAATATGATGTTTAGTTCGCCGGTACGCGGCGAGCCGATTAATCCGGTCATGACCGATGCGCTCAATAAGTTATTAATCATTCATGCCGATCACGAGCAGAACTGCTCCACCTCAGTTGTACGCGGCGTCGGTAGTTCTGGGATCAATCTGTACGCGTCAATTGCTGCGGGAATCTGCGCGTTGTGGGGGCCGAAGCATGGCGGTGCCAACCAGCATGTTATTGAGATGCTTCAAGAAATTCATCGCGAAGGCGGCGATGTAGATAAAGTAATTGAACGCGCTAAAAACCCGCGCAGCCCGTTCCGGTTGATGGGCTTCGGTCACCGCGTTTATAAATCCTACGATCCACGCGCTAAGATTGCTAAAGAGCTGTGTAAAAAAGTGATCGCCGAAACGAACACGAAAGATCCGTTGATGGATATCGCCTTGGAACTGGAAGAAAAAGCGCTGGCCGATTCTTACTTCCAAGAGCGCAATCTTTATCCCAATGTGGATTTTTATACCGGACTGACTTACCGAGAAATGGGCATCCCAACCAATATGTTCACCGTTATGTTTGCCATCGGACGTCTGCCGGGCTGGATTGCCCAGTGGCTGGAAATGCAAAACGACAGTGATTCCCGTATTGCCCGCCCTCGGCAGGTATATACTGGGCCGAATCTGCGCAAAGTAACGCCTATCTCTAAACGTAAATAGTGGAAATCAACCTGTGATATCGATTAACAAACAACCGGAAGAACTCCGCGAAAATAAACAGGAACTGGAATTCCTGCAGGCAATTTCCCGGCGGTTGCCGGAGGATACCGGCGTGTTGCGCGCACTGGCCGATCTTTACACCAAGACCGGCGCTTATGCCGACGGCTTGCGGGCGGACGAACGTCTTAGCCGTCTGTGTGCTGAAGATCCGATGGTTTGGTATAATCTTGCCTGTAGTCTGGCGCTTGCCGGACGAGCCGACGATGCTTTTGATGCGCTGAACCGTGCGATTGAGTTGGGCTATAATGACTACGAATGGATGAAAAAAGATCCCGATTTGGTTTCATTGCATGGTGATGCCCGCTTTGAATCCTTTCTGGAGTGGATCTACAGTGCTTTTGAACAGATGTCGGATGATAATTTTTAGGAGGTAATGTATGAATAAATCATTGATGTGGGCTTTATTTCTTATGGCACTTTGTGCTCTTTTTTTTATTTTTACCGGTGGGAAAACCACCATCACTCTTTTTGAGTGGGCGTACACCATAAAAAGTTCCCTTGCTTTGCTAATCTTTACGGCCATTGGAACAACCATCGGAGTTCTTCTTAAATGAGGGACGCCTTCGCTAAGAAGGGCGTTTTTTTAGGTCCCGAAGTTGATCCGGCACGTATTGCGCCGGATGTGATAATCCATCCCAACTGTCGTATTTTTGGAGCAAAAACATCGATTGGCCCCGGTTCAGTACTTGGTGCTGAAACCCCAGTCACGATTGAAAACTGCCAGCTGAGTCGCAACGTAAAACTTAAAGGCGGCTATTTTTCCGGCGCAGTTTTTCTCGACGGAGCTAATATGGGTAGCGGCGCGCACGTTCGTGAAGGGACTATTCTTGAGGAAGAGGCGAATGGAGCTCATGCTGTTGGGTTAAAGCAGACCGTGCTACTGCCGTACGTTACGCTCGGCAGTCTCATCAATTTCTGCGACATCCTGATGGCGGGCGGTACCAGTCGTAAAAATCATGGTGAAGTCGGCTCGTCTTACATCCATTTTAATTTTACGCCGCATCAGGACAAAGCTACGGCCTCACTCGTTGGCGATGTACCGCGTGGCGTTTTGCTGAACCAGAAACCAATTTTTCTCGGTGGGCAGGGCGGACTGGTCGGTCCCGTGCGTATGGCCTATGGTTGTGTCATTGCCGCTGGCGGCGTCTGCCGTAAAGATATTCTTGAAGAAAATCAGCTACATATTCCGGCGGTACCGACGGAGAAAACCGTTCCGTTTGAACAGGGTATTTACAAAAATATTGGACGTATCGTAAAAAATAACCTCATCTACATCGGCAACATTCGTGCGCTTAAGGCGTGGTACGAAACAGTTCGTATACTTTTTATCCGCGATAAATTCGATCAGGCCTGTCACGAAGGCTCGCTGACTAATCTCGATCTGATTCTGAACGAACGCATCAAGCGACTCGAAGAATTCGCCGATAAAATGCCGCATTCTTCCCAGGCCTTGGAAAAAATAGATGACGATTTTTCAATGGCTAGAAAGAAGCAGCGTGAATTTTTTGAAGTTTGGATGACGTTACGCATGCGTCTTACAGCACCGCTTGGCATTGTTGCTAGTACTAA
This sequence comes from Kiritimatiellales bacterium, assembly GCA_038213895.1. GTDB lineage: Bacteria > Verrucomicrobiota > Kiritimatiellia > Kiritimatiellales > Tichowtungiaceae > Tichowtungia. The sequence continues at coordinate 29,572 of JBBQSL010000003.1, forward strand.
ACTTCTAAGTGAAATTAAAAAGATGGACAAAGTTGATTACATTGACGCCGTACAGAATTTGAGTGCAGGAGCACGTGCCGATACGACAGCGTGGCTTCAGCGTATTGTCGATGAAACAGCAATTTTACCAGCATAAGTAAGGAGTAACGATGGCAAAACTTTTTGGGACTGATGGAGTTCGCGGCATGGCCAATATGGGCAATATGACCGCCGAACAGGCACTGGAAATTGGTCGCGCGGTCGCTTATGTCTGCAAAGAATATCATAAGGGAAAAGGCTCACGCCCGCGCCTTGTCATCGGCAAAGACACTCGTTTGAGCGGCTATATGCTGGAAAACGCGCTGACGGCGGGCGTCTGCTCCATGGGCGTCGACGTGTTGTTGCTTGGTCCGTTGCCAACGCCCGGCGTGGCGTTTATCACGCAGGATATGCGTGCTGATGCCGGCATTGTCATCTCTGCTTCGCATAATCCGTATCACGACAATGGTATCAAAATTTTTTCACGCACCGGCTACAAACTGCCGGATGCCGAAGAAGAGCAGATGGAAGAATTGATTGCCGGACATACATTACGCGATGTTCGTTCGACTGAATCGGATATCGGTAAAGCCAAACGCATTGATGATGCGATTGGTCGCTACATTGTTTTTTGCAAAAAAACCTTTCCGGAAGGCATGACACTCGACGGCATGAAGATCGTCATCGACTGTGCCAATGGTGCCGCTTACAAAGTCGCGCCGATCATTTTTTCTGAGCTGGGAGCCGCTGTCACCGCCATCCACGTTTCGCCTAACGGCATGAACATCAATGACAACTGCGGCTCGCAACACACTGGCGATCTTAGAGCCAAAGTGCTTTCCACCGGTGCGCAGGTCGGGTTGGCCTTTGACGGTGATGCCGACCGACTGATTGTTGTCGATGAAACCGGCGCTGAACTCTCCGGTGATCAGATTATTGCCATTTGCGCTCGTCAGTATAAAGAGCGCGGACTGCTAAAAAACAATAAGGTTGTCGCAACCGTCATGAGCAACTTCGGCTTCCTCGCCGCCATGAAGGAAATGGGCATTGAAACCGCCGTTACGCAGGTTGGCGACCGTTATGTGCTGGAACGAATGATTGCTGACGACGCCGTACTAGGCGGTGAAGCCTCTGGGCATGTTATTTTTCACAATCATCATTCCACCGGCGATGGCATCATTGCCGCGCTGCAACTCCTCAGCATTATGCGCGAAACCGGCAAACCGCTTTCCGAGTTGGCCAACGTGATGAAGATTTTTCCGCAGAAGCTGATCAACTTTGATGTGGCGCAAAAACCGCCGTTAGACGAAATACCCGAGCTGGTCAAAGCCGTCGAAAAAGCCGAAGCCGAACTAGGCGATAAAGGACGCGTTTTGATCCGCTACTCTGGCACTCAACCGATGTGCCGTGTTATGGTCGAAGGCCCGACCGACGAAATGACTCTCCGCCTTGCTAAAGAACTCACCGCAGTGGTTAAAGCATGCATCGGATAGTACCATAGAGATTGATGACCGCTCTCAAAGTGAAGGCATCCCCTGATGATTCGATAAGACCGAGCCAAAACGATGCCGAATTCCCAAAATATACCGAGAGGCGTAGGGCGGTATCTGTGGTGACGCTTCTTTTCCCGAGGACGACTTCATTGATTCTGCGAGGGGAAACCCCCAAGTCTCTATCGTTATAGGTCATGATTGAGTTTGTGATATTTACTTGGTGAACGCTCTTCGGTTTTTATCGGTATACATCGCGTCGATTGCCCACTTTTACAACACAGATGACAAGCTTCTCATCTTCAATGGAGTATAGAATGCGATAGTTCCCCTGGCGCAGGCGATATCTCTCTTGGCCGGAAAGTTTTTTGGATTGCGGCGGGCGCGGGTTCTCCGCGAGTGTCTGAATTACTTCAAGGATTCGCTGTACGCCCTTTTTCGGAATCTTTTTTAGATCCTTTGAAACCGACTTTTTGACAATGATCCTATAGGGTTCCATCGAGCTTTAGCTCCTTCACGAAATCTTCGAAATCAAGGGACGGTTCATTTTTTCGTACCTTAAACATTGCGAGATCATTTACATCCTCAGCAAGCTCATCACGCACTGCATCATTGATTAAGTCCGAGACAGATCGTGATGTTTCTACTGATTGAAGGCGAAGAGCCTTATGTAGAGTAGGATCAAGATAGACCGTAGATCTTTTGGTTAGTGTGCTCATAGTTTGTATCTCCATTTTGAGTGTAAAGTAGCGCTGTAACGCTACAACGTCAAGACGTTTTTTTTCAGCCATATGAACGTTTCGCGTCACTCTGCAGAAAAAAACACCAGTCGCCTAATTCGTTATTTTGTTTTTCAGCTCCCACAGAAGACCCTCCGTTGATTGCTCTACGGATCGAACATAACAGGAAAAGTTCGACGTGACCCCTCAAAACCCGCCTCCGCTTTATTGAAGCGCATCAAGGCCGAACGCAAAAAAGCTCCTCCAGAGAAATTCGCTAAAAAGAATCTGTCGAGAACGTTCAAGTTAAACCAACTGCACCAGTAATCAGGAGTAGAAAACGTGTCTGTAAATCCGTACATTTATACGGTGCTACTGGTGAATTTCGAAGGGCGATAGCAACGATTCTTGAAAGTCCAAAGAAAGGCGGTTATCCTCGGTTTCGATGTTGTATCCGAAACTCGCAACTCTGAACCCTTATGTCAAAACAGGACGCACAGCAGGAAGCCATTAGGCAGGCCGTTGAAAAGCTTAAGCTGATCGATTTGCCGACCCGTTGTGCTTTATTGAAACTTCCAGCACCGGAAAATGGGAAAATCGATCTGCGTGCCTTCGGTACGGATTTCGAATTAATAACCGGTACATTTAAACTGTTTATTAAGGCGACAGGAAAACCGGCCAAAGAAACGGATCGAATTCTGATTCTACATTTGCTGCTGTGTGAACTGCCGTTAACTTTCTCTGAGGAGTTAATTACATTCCGTGATTTTCCCGGTGGCGCTTTTTATCTGGAACCGTTTCTTTCTCGAACGGTTCGTCCTCTGGTTAAGCACTACGGTAACCGGATTGATGAATTGAAAAAGGCGCTGACCCGTTTTGATTTCCAACCATTGGAACTCGGCGATTTCAGTGCGAGGATTCATGCGGTCGGCTGTCTATATGTCACGCTGGTTTATCGTTTGGGCGATGAGGAGTTTCCTGCAGACGCAGAGATTTTTTTCAACGCCCCGACCAAGCGCGCATTTTGTGCGGAGGATGCCGCTGTTTTAGCGGGTCGTATTTGTTTTGGACTGTTCTGAAAAAGGAATACCATGGAACTAATTGTTATCAGTGGATTTTTGGGCAGCGGGAAGACTTCGCTCCTGTTGCGGTTGGCGAAAGCTTTTGTTGGACAGGGGCGGAAGGTCGCTATTATTGAAAACGAGGTCGGGATGATCGGCGTGGATGGTGAGGAACTGAAGGCCGAAGGGCTGGATGTCCGCGAAATTTATTCAGGCTGCGTCTGTTGCAGTTTGCGTCATGATTTAATTCATACGTTGCTTGATCTGGAGCGGGATGTGAAGCCGGATGTGGTTTTCCTTGAGCCGTCTGGGGTCGCCGGGCCGAAACAGATTAAGCATTGTCTTTGCGGTTATAGCGGTGAAATTGACAAGCAGCTGTTTCTTGTGGTGGCGGATGCACAGCGTCTCCCAGTTATTCGCGATTTTTCGATGCCGCTCATCCACGATGGTCTAGAAGTGGCCGATATGGTCGTAATCAATAAATCGGATCTGGTGTCTGCGCAGCAGCTTCAAGAACTTGGGCAGCGGGTGCGTGCCGTGAATCCTACGGTCGATCTGCTGTGCGTCTCGGCGAAAGAGGAGACGAATGTTGAACAGCTGATTGAGCGAATTACTAGGCGGGCACCTCAATCCAAAACAGAAGCTCCGGCGGATCGCAACACGGATTGGCCTGACGCCTCGATTTTTGCAGCCACCTTTACGGTGAAGTCTCCGGTTGCAAATGCCCCTGAACTTATTAAGGCGATGCTGCAAGCCCTTAGTCGGCAGTTGAAGGCGGCTGATGGAATTTTAATTGGGCACTTGAAGGCGATTCTAAAAACGGAGCCGACCGGTTATCTCGTTTTTAGTGTGACTGAGGAAAATGGGATTTCGACCGAAAAGGGGCGGTTGCCGCTTGATCCCGTCACGCAGCTCTCCGTCACGGTCAATGCCATTGTGTACGGCATCGAAGAGGAACGGTTTTACAATCTCTGTAAGCAAAGCTTCCAAACCTTGGAAGAATCGTTAAACGACAATAATCCATTATTCCAGCATTCCACTCATCCATGGAGGTTATGATGCCGCGATGCCCCGGACAGGATATGCGCTATTGGACTCCGGCTGACATTTTTGATGTAAACTGTCCCTATTGTGATTACCCCATTGAGTTTTGGAGAGACGAACCGTTTCGGCTGTGCCGTTCCTGCCGCAAAGAAGTGCGTAATCCACGCATCGACCTCGGTTGTGCTAAATGGTGTAAATTCGGCGACCAGTGTCTTGGACGTTCCGCGAAGGAACAATTCGCGGCTGCACCGGTTATCGAAAAACTGATGGCGCAAATCGAATCCCTTGCCGAGCGCGATCCGGAACAGTATGAACTGATGATGGAGATTGTGCGCATAGCCAATCTGTTGCTGACTTCAGAGGGCGGTGATCCGTGCCGAGTGAAAACTGGAGCCTTGCTGACCGGCGCCGTGCGGCTGCAGGCCGATCCGAGTAAGATCGCCCGCAATATGCTGGAGCAAACGATTCTCGATGCAGAAGAAACTGAAGCGATTGTTCAGCTGGTTGAACAGGTTCTTTCTGATGCCCCGCCAGTTTCTCTGGAGGCCTCAGTAATTCGTGATGCGCTGATTCTGGCGCAGACCGATCTGCAGTATGAAGCCGAACAACAAAAACTAGTCACGGAGGGCGGTAAAATGATTTTCCACCTCCGTTTCACAAAAAAGCATAAATAACCTATTTTATTTCCGCAAAATGGCATATTTTATCAGCCTAATAGCAATATCGTTACATGTTACTTGATGACGTTCTATTTGATTAGGGTATTCCGTGCTACGGTCGTTTCCAGAATAAATCATCGTTCAGTTCAACTAGAGCGTTTTAAGAAAAGGCGTAGCTTATACTGCAAGCCCTCCGGAATACCGGAGAGGCTCGCCCTACAAGTTTTCGTGTAGGACGTCCCTCTCGAAGAGGGGGCGTAAATGGATACAGAATTATTTAAACCGCTCTAGATTTTTATTACAGAACCAATAAGGAGTAGGGATATGACTGGCAAAAAATTATTACTCAGTGCGTTAAAAGGTGAAGAAACTTCTCGTCCGGCATGGCTGCCGTTCGTCGGTTGTCACGGTGGATTTTTAATTGGTAAAACGGCAACAGAATATCTCCAGTCCGCTGACCTGCTGGTCGCAGGACTTAAAAAAGCTAAAGAACTTTATCGTCCCGACGGACTGCCGGTGATGTTCGACCTACAGGTCGAAGCAGAAATTCTTGGTTGCCGTTTGCATTGGGCTGACGAAGTTCCACCGGCGGTAGTAAGTCACCCGCTGGCCGAAGGAAAGAAAATCAGTGATCTGCCTAAACTGGATGAAACGAAAGGTCGTTTTCCGATCATCATTCAAGCTTTAGAGACATTGAAAAAAGATATCGGAACCGACACCGCGCTTTACGGGCTGATCTGCGGTCCGTTCACCTTGGCGCTACATTTGCTTGGCAATGAAATTTTTCTCGATATGTACGATGACGAAGCCAAGGTGTTGGACGTGATTGATTATTGCGCGGAGGTTTGCATTAAGTCCTCCGACATTTATCTCAAACACGGCACCGATGTAATCGCGGTCGTTGACCCAATGACCAGTCAGATTTCGCCGGAACACTTCCAGCAATTTGTAACGCCAGCAATGAACAAAGTCTATGACCACATCCGCTCATGCGGTGGACTTTCCTCCATATTTGTTTGCGGAGATGTCACTCGGAATCTGGAAGTAATGGTGAAAACTACGGCGGATTGCATTTCGGTCGATGAGCAGATTGATATGGCTCGCCTGCGGGAGCTCTGCGAGGCTGAAAATAAATCCTTTGGCGGTAATATCAAGCTGACGGCTGTGCTGCTGCTTGGCGATGAAGACGACGCAAAAATGGAAACGCTCGACATCATGGCCAAAAGCGGGAACAAAGGCTTTATTCTGGCGCCCGGTTGCGATCTACCCTATGCCGTGCCAGCCAAAAACATTCAGGCGGTTGCCGCCATGGTTCATGATGAATACGTTCGTGAGGCGGCCAAATCGTTGACCGCTAAGACGGCTGATGCGTTCGACGATATCCAGTTACCCAACTACGACATGTCCAACACCGTACTGATCGATGTCATTACGCTGGACTCCACATCCTGCGCACCGTGTCAGTATATGATGGAAGCGGTCAAAAAAGCCGCTGAAGTGGCAAAACCGATCTGTTACATCAATGAACACAAAATCAAGGTGCGTCAAGGTATCGGCATGATGGTAAAACTCGGTGTCAAAAACCTACCGACGATCTGCATCAACGGCGAAGTCAAATTTGCCTCCATCATTCCGGATCAAAAAACATTGGTCGCCGCCATCGAAGCCGCCGCTAGCGGCGTGAAATCCTAAAATCTAAGTTCTAAATGCTAAATAAGCATCAATGTTCCAATGTTTGGAAAATTTAAAATTAGGGTTTTGTTTCGGATTTAGGATTTATAAATTAGAGTTTCAAACTTGGAGGGTTTGTGATGTTACCAATCTGTTTAGTGACCGGGTTTCTTGGAACCGGGAAAACGACGTTTCTAAAAAACATCGTCGCTAAAAACCGTGATCGGAAGATTGTTTATCTCATTAATGAATTCTCGGCGCATGATGTTGATGGAGCCATTGTATCGGCAGAGAGCCCGAATGTGGTTTCTATTCCCGGCGGTAGCATCTTCTGCAAATGTTTAGTGACGGAGTTTATCAGTCAGCTAAAAAAAATTGCGGAGAACTGGCCGGATGCTGAGGGCGTGGTAATCGAAGCTAGCGGCATGGCCAATCCCAAGGTGATTGAACAAATGCTGGCTGAAACTGGCTTGAGTAAACTTTACCGGCTGGCAACAGTCGTCAGCGTGATTGATCCGAACAGCTTTCTTAAACTGCGCCATACTCTACCGAATATTATCGCACAGATCGAAGCCTCCGATGTCGTACTGATTAACAAGATTGACCGCAACCCGTTAGAGAAAATCGCCGAAACAGAAACCGTGGTGAGGACACTGAATCCGGCAGCAGAAATAATCAAAACCATTCGTTGCGATGTGGAAATTGATTTATTTGCAGAACATGCGCCACGCGGACTGCAAGGCGAGTATGCTAAATGCCGCGACCCGAACTACGCCACCTTCGTCACCGAACAACCTTTTAATGGAACCACGCTCGCCGCATTTGTTCTCGCACACACTGACGATATCTATCGAGTCAAAGGTACTTTGGACGGTGAATTTTTCGATTATTCAACCGCCGGCATCATCCGTACGCCACAAATCGGTACTGTTTCAAAATTGGTCTGGATTATAAAAGGCAATGCGGAAGAACGTATTATCTTGTTACTCAAAAAGCTTTGACCCGCTTTTAGACTCATACGGAATCAAGCTGATTAATATCGATAAATTTAAGATCTTTACCACCCGCTGCGCTAGAGGAACCTCCGAGGGAGTCCGAGGGGCGATTTAGAACTGGTTGCTGGAGGTTCTCTGTCCTGCTCCGATACCTGCTCTAGCGCCGAGCGAAGCGCAGATAATTTCACGTAGTGAAATAGTGACCATCGGGAACGGTTCACCGGGTGATAAAAATACTCATCATATTAATTTCGTATCAGACAGATCTCAAACGCAACAGCCGCCCTTGTCACAGCAAGCCTCCTTGCCGCCCAACAATCCACTAAGAATACCACTAGCACAGCCAACACCGGTTTTAACGCTAAGCGCATTGACCGGACAATTTTTTACGCAGGCACCGCACTCCATGCAGGCGTCGAGATTGATGATGTTTGCCTTGTCGTCACAAAGCGCAAACACTTCGTGTGGACAGACGATGAGGCATTTCCCGCAACCGATGCAGATTTCTTTATTTAGTTTTAGCGTCGCGACATTTTTTAGATAGTTCATTGCAACCCTCCGAGTACGATGCAGATGATTCCGGCGATTAGCGCCAGTAATTGGATAGGAACGGCGATTTTCATCTCCTTTTTCACGCCCGACATCGAAGTGTATGTACTGGCTCCGGTAAAGTTAAGTGCCATGAATGAAACAATCGCAATGAGTACCAGGCCCCATCCGATTCCTTTTGCCGATGAAGCGTCGAGGATCCCCGTGCCGATTAATCCCAGCCAAAGAACCAACGCTACCCATAGTCCTTTGACAGAAAAGGCCCGGCCCGGTAGCCACGGCAGTAGGATCGGCACCAGCGCACCGCCACATAGCCAGCCGATAAAAACGAGACCAAAGGCACGCGGCAGCGCTGCGAAACTAAACCCGGAGCGGGTGATGCCACTAAGCAGCGCAAGTAGCACGGCGAGACCAAGTGCATGCTTGAACCAGATGACCAACTCAACCGGAATGACGGCAAAGCGGTCGTGGATGTCGAAATGGACTCTGCGCATTTCCTGCGTAGTTTTAAAATTGTCGGCGATAAATTCTGGAATATCTTCGGCGCGCACTGGCCCATAGATAACCTGAAAGCCGCATTGCTTCTGCACTTCATGTGCTGAAACGCCGGGCGCGCCGAGTTGCGGAACAATCAGCTTACGGTGCGACACTACTCGGTCAAGTTGCGTCTGTTGCACGCGGCTGACGATCTCCGTCGTGCCGAAAGTTCCTTTACCCGCCGCGCACCAGACATTGATCCCCTTGGTATCGAGCACCAGAATCCAACCGTTTGTTCCACCCAGCTCACAACGCAGGTAATCGACCGACAGCTTGTAGTTAGCCGTAACGAAGACCGGCGATTCCAGCGACGGTTTGCCGATGGCATAAAGCCCAGGCAAAACGTTATAATTATTGCTACCGATGGCAAAGCGAACTTTGAGCGCACCCAGCTCATCGCGCAGTGTCAGCCGCGTTCCAATCTTTGGAATCTTTCCGGCGGGCGTTTCTACTTCGCCGGTTATCCAGGCTTCGCGCTTCGGCACGCAACAGTTTTTATTTTTACAGCAGCAGTTCATCATTTTATTTGTCATTTCAATCCTTCCGGTAAGGTTTGAACGAATGCTTTGATCTCATCTCGCACGCGCCGGTAGCAGTTCAGTTTTTCTTCCTCACCTTCGACTTGCGCCGCAAGCTTCGGCGGATCATCAAAGCCGGCGTGAATGGTTTTGGCCTTACCGGGAAAAAGAGGGCAGTGCTCGTTGGCGTGATCGCAAACGGTAATGACGTAATCAAACGGGATGTGCAACAGGTCAGCGACCCTGTCAGATTGGTGGTGCGAAATATCTACGCCCGCCTCCGCCATCACTTTGACGGCGTTCGGATTGAGTCCGTGCGTTTCGATGCCTGCTGAGTAAGCTTCAATCACATCGTCTTTCAGCGCGCGCGCCCAGCCTTCCGCCATCTGACTGCGGCAGGCGTTACCGGTGCATAAAAATAGGATTTTCAGTTTTTGCATTATCTGTTCCTTTTAAACGGTTGTGTAAATCAGATAGAGGCCGCCCAGTAGCACCAGCAGACCGCAGACTTTTTTCAGGATCAGTGCTCCTCTGGATTTTTCATTCCAGTTCAGATAGTGCTGAACGACTTCGGTGAACGTTCCGGCCAGCACAATCACGGCGCAGTGGCCGATGCCGTAGAGCAGAAGCAGACTTCCTGCATAAACCGGTTGTCCGGCACCGGTTTTGAAGACGATGCCGAGCAGGGGAGCCATGAAAGCGAAGGTGCAGGGGCCGAGCGCAATCCCAAAGAGCAGTCCGAGGATGAAGGCGGCCAGTGCGCCGCGCTGTTTCATTTTTATCTGACCGGGCTCTTTTCCTGGCATTGGAATCACACCCAGCAGGTGCAGGCCGACGGCAAAGAAAATCAGCGCGATGAAATAATTTGCGTACGGTCCCAGATCGCCCATGATTCGCCCGGCGGCGGCAGTAATACCGCCGATGGCCGCGATGGTGATGAGAATGCCGGTGGCGAAGATCAGGGAAATTGTGAACGCACGTTTGGTGGAGATGCAGCCTTGTTCATCAATAAAGCCGACGATTAGCGGAATGGACGCGAGGTGGCAGGGGCTGAGCAGGATGCTCAGAATACCCCAGACCAATGCGGCACTCAGCGCGATTAGCGGGCTGCTTTCCATGGCGCGAGTCAAGGCAGTGAATAACTGTTCCATATGAACTCCTGCTAACGAGTAATACGTAATGCGTAATAAAACTTCGCTGTTTGATCTTCGTTATTCGTTATTCTGCGGTTCGCCCTCAAGGGCATATCCCAGCTCTTTCCATCTCGCGAGGATGTCTTCCTTGGACATGAACCCTTCGTGCCGGAAGAGCTCCTTGCCGTCGGCCGCATAGAAAATCTGCGTCGGAATCACGCGGATACCGTACTGCCGGCCTGCGTCCTTATTTTCCCAGACATCAATAAAAACGACTTCCATCTTTCCGGCATAGGTTATTTTGAGTTCATCTAGGATCGGTGCCATCATTTTACAGGGAACGCATTTGCCTGCGCCCAGATCGACCAAGCGGGGCAGAGGTTTCTGTGCCGAAGGCGCTACTGAGGCCGACTTCGCTTCATCGCTAGAGGGCAGGGTGCAAACGCCCCCCGCACAGACGAACCCCTGCCGTTTTTTATGTTCCACCACGAACGCCACCGCGCCGATCAGGGCGATAACAATTAATAGTTTTTGCCACTTTTTCATTTCAATAGTCCTTTGATTTCTTCAACCGAAAGTACTTTACCGACGCTTTTGACGTGGCCGTCAATCACCAGTGCCGGAGTCGTCATCACGCCGAACTTCATGATGTCGCTGATCTGCGTGACCTTTTCGATCTCTGCATCGAGATCGAGACCCAGCGATTTCACGGCCTCTTCGGCGTGTTGCGTGAGTTTCTTACACTTCGGGCAACCGATACCCAGAATTTTAATTTTCATATTGAGGTCTCCTTTATTTACATGATCAGATTGAATAAATAGCCGACGAGCATGATTCCCAAGGCCACTACACCAAAGAAAACCGCCAGCAACTTAGGCTTCAGTACCTTGCGGAGGATGATGGCCTCCGGCAGGGAAAGGCCGATCACGGCCATCATAAACGCCAGCACCGTGCCCAGCGCAGCCCCTTTGCCGAGCAAGGCCTGCACAATCGGGATAATACCGGCGGCATTGGAATACATCGGTACGCCGATCAGTACAGCCAGCGGCACTGACCACCACGATTTACCCATGATGGAGGCCATGAAGTTTTGCGGCACATAACCGTGGATGCCTGCGCCAATGCCGATGCCGATCAGCACGTAAATCCATACGCGACCGACAATGTCTTTCACCGCGTCGAGACCAAGCCGGATGCGTGCAGGCCAATCCAGTTCCTCTTCCAGTGCCGCGTTTCCGGTTTGTGTCAGATACACCCAGTCATCAACGTGTTTTTCCATCCGCAGCCGCCCGATGACCCAGCCGGAAACAATGGCGATGACCACACCTGTTACCAAATAGATGGCCGCGACCTTCCAGCCGAACAATCCGAATAGCAGCACCAGCGCCACTTCATTCACCATCGGCGACGAAACCAGAAACGAAATGGTCACGCCTAGCGGTACGCCGGTTGTGACGAAACCGATGAATAGCGGTACCGCCGAGCAGGAGCAAAACGGCGTGACGATACCTAGCAACGCGGCCAGCACGTTACCAGTAAACTCTCGTTTGCCGGAGAGAATCCGCCGTGTCCGTTCCGGCGTGAAAAACGAGCGTACGATGCCAACCACGAATACGACCAGAATGAGCAACATCAAAACCTTGGGAGCTTCGTAAACGAAAAACTCCACGGCGGCGGCTAGATGTGAACCATGATTCATCCCGAGCAATGTGTAGGTAAACCACGCCGCGATGGGCGCAAGACTGCGATAGATCAGCCACCAGATCGTAATAACCGTGATACTACTCAATAAAAAATTTTGTTTCTTGTTCATAATTTACACGCCATTATTTTTGCCAGTGTCCGCCGGTCGGCTTTGATGCCTGGATCATTTTGCAGTTCCGTTTCCAACCACTGAAAAAGCAGGGGAGGGAAGTCGGCGGTAAGCCGATAATGAACCCAGCGTCCGGCTTTTCGGCCTTGAACCAGACCGGCATGGATTAGCAGTCCCATGTGGCGTGACGTCGTCGCGCCGGTTATTTGAAGGAGTTCGATAATCTGGCAGGCGCAAAGTTCTTCTTGATTCATTAGTGCGGCAACAACCCGGAGGCGGTTGCGGTCGGAGAGGGCTTTCATGGCGTCCAAAGGTTTATTCATGCCGCCTTTATACTTAGTTGTTTGGCTAAATGTCAAACTGTTTGTTCGGGAATTTCGACTAATGACAATACGCAGTGAATAGGTTGGGTTTGTCTTTTCCGTCCTTTTAATTGACGGGCAACAGCTTGGCGACTAGTCTGACAGGCAAATTATGCGCCTAGTTCACTTATCCATTGAAAACTTCCGTATCTACGGAGCGAAGTCGACCGCAGCAAATTTAGAGCTGCCGATTCGACACGGTTTGACGTTGTTGGTTGGCCAAAATGATTCGGGCAAGTCAGCTATTATCGACGCGCTCCGTCTTGTCTTGGGAACAACCAGCCAAGATTGGCTTCGCAGCACAGAAGACGATTTTCACCGCTCGAATGGATCTGCTGCAAATGAGTTTTCGATTTATTGTCGCTTCGAGAATCTTTCAGACGCTGAAGCTGCGCGGTTTCTCGAATGGCTTTCACTCACTGACGGAAAGCCAGTTTTGGAACTGACTCTTCGTGCTCGTAGAGTTGAGAGAACAAACAAGATCGGTGCAAAGGTTTTGGTGGTTGATGCATCGACGCGCACCGGGTCGAACGGGCAGGGGAAATCTGTTGATGGGGATATTCGATCCTTTCTGCGGTTAACTTATCTCAAGCCGCTACGTGATGCGGATGCCGAAATGGCGGCAGGTAGAGGATCTCGTCTTTCACAACTCCTTCTCAATCACCCAGCGTTCAAAAACGAAGACAACCCGAGTGAGCTGCCTCCCATCGAGTTAGGCAAGCCACAGGCACCGCCTTCCACACTGCGCGGTATTGTTGAGACTACAGATCAATGGATTGCTGCAAGTCCCGCTATCGCGGCGGCCCGCAATCAACTGAACTCTGATTACCTAGAAAAGCTCTCTGTGGGCATGGAGAAGCTCACGGGAGAAATCACGATTCACGGGCAGTCCGGACTCCGCTCCATTCTTGAAAAACTTGAATTATGGCTCACCAAAGAAGGTGTGACGGACCACACTCGTCATGGACTTGGCCTCAAGAATCTATTGTTCATAACTGCGGAATTACTCCTTTTAAGCCAGTCTGCTGAAACTGGGCTGCCATTGCTTCTTGTCGAGGAACCAGAGGCGCATTTGCATCCGCAACTTCAGCTTCGCTTGATGGAGTTTCTTGAAGAGAAAGCAGTCGCGTCGGGAGTGCAGGCAGTTCTCACGACGCATAGCCCGAATCTGGCTTCAAAGGCGAAGTTGGCAGATATTTCCATTGTGGATCGCGGTCGAGTGTTCCCGTTGTCTGAGAATAATACAGCTCTAGCTCCCGGAGACTATCGCTTCCTTGAAAAGTTTTTGGATGCGACGAGGGCAAATCTGTTTTTTGCAAGAGGTGTGGTTATCGTGGAAGGAGACGCCGAAAATATTTTACTTCCCGTTTTGGCGGAACTTATCGGGTGTTCCCTTTCGCGCAACGGGGTATCGATTGTGAACGTTGGGCATCGTGGTCTTTTCCGTTATGGTAGGGTATTTTAGCGGAAATCAGGCCCCGAACTGCCGATGCCGGTGGCATGCATATCTGATCGTGACATCTCGCCCGATGAAGCTGCCGACTATCTCGGTGATCGCAAAAAGGAGAGTGTTCTCATCGCGGAGGGTAAAGTTGCGGTGCACGAAGCGTGTCTGAAGAAGTATGACGGGCAGCAGGTGAAGACATTCGTCTCGCCGCAATGGACGCTAGAATACGACTTGGCGCTCTGCGGCCTCGCGAAAGAAATTCACATGGCCATCGCCGCAGCGAAAGCGCTATCCGAGACGGGAATCGCACCCGATGCAGATGTCATTGCCGCCGCTGAGAGTGCGTTTGCCGTAGAGGAAGCAAAGAAGCCATCGCCGCAACAGTTGGCAGCATTCGTGTTTAAACCCCTGTTCAAAAAGCAGGCGTCCAAGGTTGAAACCGCGCAGCAACTCGCCGCCGCTCTTAAGGACGCGAAGCCAACCCCAGCCGAGATGCGTAAAAAGCTGCCTGCTTATCTGATTGAGGCGCTCGAATACGCCTGTGGCACAACCCCAAGTGTTCCCGTCAATGCCGACGCAGCTTAAATTCAACGATGCTGAAATTACATCGCTGGCGATAGAACTCGCCATCGATCTCTCCTCAGCGGAGAAAATTGCTGTGCTTAAGGTATCGGCCAGTTGTGATGTTCAGGCCGGACCGGGTTGCGGAAAGACGACAATCCTGACGGCTAAACTTGCCCTGCTCGCAAAAAACTGGTGCTGGTCGGATCGGGGCGTCTTGGTTCTGTCTCACACAAATGTTGCCCGGCGGGAAATCGAATCCCGTCTTTGCCAGTCCAAATCATTGGCCCAACTACTCGGATATCCGCATTTCATCGGGACATTCCAGACGTTCGTTGACCAGTTTCTCGCGCTCCCCTATCTCCGGCAAGAGGGGATCGAAATTACAGCTATCGACAACGACAAATTTATGGCTCGCTCGATGGCCAGCTTTTCGAAACCGGAATTTTCCACAGCCCAATATGCTCTAAAGGATCGAGCCGAAGGGCTGGAGACAATTATTGGAGGATTGAGATTTGATGGGGCGCAGCTGTGCGTCACAAACCCAGCAGCAGGAAATAAAAGGTTTCCAGGGCCGGAGTCTGCTACCGGTCAACAACTTAAGCGTCTGAAAGAGCGGCTAGCTCAGGATGGATATTTCAGTTTCGACGACATGTATGCGTATGCGGAAGCCTGTCTCGTTCAACGAAAATACCTTCTCAGTATAATTCGGCATAGGTTTCCGTGGGTTTTTGTCGATGAACTGCAAGACACTAACGAAAGCCAAGATCGAATCTTAGAAACACTGTTTTCAGCAGACGGGTGCGTGATGCAGAAGTTTGGTGACAAGAACCAAGCCATCTTCAATTTCGACACAGCGTCGATAACTTCGCCTGAACTGTTTGGGCGCCATCCAAATCTGCCTTTGTCTGAGACGCATCGTTTTGGAGCTGACATCGCCCGCTTCGCATCGCCGCTCACTGTCGTCGCACCACAAACTCTTAAGGCGACTGTTGTCTGCAACAAAAAGAAGCATACGATCTTCGTGTTTAATCGCGATTCGATTCAGCGGGTCGTCACAGCGTTTGCTGATTTAGTGCTAAGTGAGGTTCCTGAGTCTAGTCGTCTAAAAAACGGTGTGTGCGTTATTGGCGGGCGTAAGAATATTAAAGAGCCAAAAGAAAAAAACTTCCCAGAAGCAATAGGCGACTACTGGAAAGGCTACCAATCCGACCTTAGTCGTAAGGCTTAGACGCCGGACTCTTTTTATGGCTTTATCATCGAGGCCCGAAAGTTGGTGAGTAAAGACAATTCATTTGCTGAGCCGACTATGAAAATTGCCGGTGGTGTGTTGGAAGTGGTTCGCCGCGCGACGCCCGACAAGCAAAAACCGCTTATCAAATCTCGCACCGAACTGAAGGACTTCCTGAAAGCAGCCGACTTATATCTAGAGTTCAAAAAGGTGATGTGGGATTTTCTCCGGTTCGATGCCGATCTAACCGAGAATACGTGGAACGCAAAGATGGAAAGCCTAGTTGTTCTGCTAAAACCAATCATGCCAGACACGAGTAGTTCAAGGGTGCGTGAGTTTTTGGCATGGAGCGGAAGCCTAGAACCAGAACCAACTCCAGGGGTTTCTATCGAAGCTGAAGCTGAGAATGTTTTTCTACACCGCAGTTTGATTGGTGAGATTTGCTTACGGTTCGATTCCATCCACGGCGTAAAAGGCGAAACCCATGCGGCAACTCTCGTTGTCGAAACATTTACGAATACTCATGACCTGAAGTCTCTACTACCGATCCTCACAGGATCTCAGAACGTTACTAGTTTAAAGGTCACAGCGATTGCGCACTGTAAGAAGCTGTTTGTCGGTGTTACGCGTCCATCTGACTTGGTTTGCCTCGCCATTTCTGCAGATCACATAAAGGAAAATGAAATTGAATTGTTGAAGAATGCGGGGTGGAATGTGGAACAATTGACGTAAAATAACTTTTTTACGCCGCGCCAGCGACCAAAAAGTAACGGTGTCAAGTAGAGCGGATGATATAAAATGATGTTCAGGAGCCTGTCATGAAAAAGGAAAACAAACTGCAAATCCGCAACAGCACCACTGAGTTTCTGATTTTTACCAGACAAGCGGGTGAGGGTGGTAAGGAGTAGTCTATGCTGACCATATCTCATTTGCGCCAACGCATGTTTCTGGTTTGGCTGTCGGTGGCTTTCACGCTGAGTCTTTGGCTGGGCAGTAAGTGGTGGTATAACGACTGGTTTGAAGATCCGTTTAAATATCCAGCGAAGATGGCTTCGCTGACGGCTACGTTGTTTATGTGCTGGTGTATCGTGCTGAGTGCTCGATGGAAAATCGTTGAAACCTATTTCGGAGGATTAGATAAGGTTTATCATGTGCATAAGCGCTTGGGAAAGTGGTCTATTTTTCTGATTTTTGCTCATCCGTTGTTTTTAGGAGCCCATCGTTTACCAGATTTGGGTCGGTACCTTGCCTATCTTTGGTTTGAGCCGTTCTATGGTGATCTCTACCTGTTCGGCAAAAACATTGGCGTTATGACGCTCGTCCTTTTAGTGATACTGGCTGGAGTTTCTCTGCGCAGACGGATGGCCTATCACATCTGGAAGCGGATGCACGAGTGGATGGGGCTCGTCCTGGGTTTTGCGACGGCTCATATCCTGTTCGTGGATGCCGATATTGCCGCCTATCCATTGCTTAAAATCTGGATGTATTCGGTATTGGTGCTGGCAGCGGTATCGTTTCTGTATATACGATTTTTATATTCTCGCCTGGGGCCACGCTACGCGTATCGGATATCTCAGGTAGAGCATATTGGCTCCATCATGGAATTTACATTATCCCCGCAAGCCAGCGTGATGAATTTTAAGCCCAGCCAATTTGTCTATTTGGTGGTTCGAAAACCCGGCATCACCGCTGAGCCTCATCCGTACTCTATTGCATCCGGGTTTAATCCTGATGGCACCATCAAGCTAGGTGTCCGGCAGTCGGGCGATCATACGCGAAGCCTTGCATTGCTTGAGTCAGGTGATCCCGTTGAGTTATTCGGCCCTTACGGACGTTTTAGTGATCAGTTTTTGAATTCCTCGCGTGACTGTGTATTTGTCGGCGGCGGTATCGGTATTACGCCATTTATCGGAATGTGGCACGTGGCTATCCATACCGAAGAACGCATAGCCCGAGATAAGGTCAATGAGCTTCTACGCCGAGTACATCCCGAGCTTTCTGATGACTGGAAAAGTCCGCACGTGGCTCTGTTTTACGTCTGCAGTACTCGTCATGACGCCAGTTTTGATGACGATATCTCTCGGGAAGTGATTTGCAGTCCACTGGGTTCTTTTGAGGCGTTGTCTCTTGCAGGCCATCGGTACGAGCTGTATTTGAGTTCAGAGCAGGGGTCCATAACGACCGAATACCTCGCGGCACAGGTTGGTGTTGATTTCAAAACCCGGAATTTTTTTTTGTGCGGCCCGACGGTTATGGTTGAGGCTCTTGTCAAACAGTTACGAGCCTCAGGCGTTCCTAACGAACAAATCGTGGTTGAAGATTTTAATTTGGTTTGATGCGAAGTTTTAGGAAAACTCGAGAATCGGATTGCGCTGGCGGCGGGCCAACGCCTACAGTCACCGTTCTCTTTTTTATTGCGGATAACTACTATGAGTTTTGAACAGGAAATTGCCAAAAGGCGGACGATTGCGATTATTTCGCATCCAGACGCTGGTAAAACCACGCTGACGGAAAAGTTGCTGCTGTATGGCGGCGCGCTTCAGTTGGCTGGGTCCGTAACGGCGCGTAAAAATCAGCGGTCAACCACTTCCGACTGGATGGAGCTGGAAAAACAGCGAGGAATTTCTGTCACCTCCACGGTACTTCAGTTTGAATATCGCGGGTTCTGCGTCAATTTGCTTGATACACCAGGGCATCGCGATTTTTCCGAGGATACCTATCGCGTATTGATGGCGGTGGATGCGGTGGTGATGGTGATTGATGCGGCGAAGGGCATTGAAAGTCAGACGCGTAAGCTGTTTGAAATCTGCCGGATGCGCGGAATTCCGATTTTTACGTTTATGAATAAGCTGGATCGCCCGTCGCGCAATGCGCTGTCGCTGATGGATGAACTGGAGCAGACGTTGCAACTGCGGGTTTGCGCCATGAACTGGCCGCTGGGTAACGGTCCGGATTTTCAGGGTGTTTATGACCGACAGACCAAGCAGGCGCACTTTTTTGAGCGAACGGCACACGGTGCTTACCGTGCCCCAGTAGCGCTCCATGCCGTAACCGATTCACAGGTTCGCGACCGGATGCAGGCAGAAGTTTATCAAGAACTGATTAATGAATTGGAAATGCTAGATACCGCCGGTGAGGTGTTTAATCTGCAAGAAGTTCAGTCCGGCGAGCTCAGTCCGGTATTTTTCGGCAGTGCGATCAATAATTTCGGTGTCCAGCTGATGTTGGATGCTATTGCGGATTATGCGTCTGCGCCGCAACCACGTTTTTCAGGCGAAGTGAAAATCTGTCCCGATAATCCTAAATTTTCCGGTTTCATTTTCAAGATACAGTCGAATATGGACCCAAAACATCGCGACCAGATTGCTTTTCTACGTATTTGCTCAGGAATTTTTACTCGCGACATGCGTGTGACTCATTCGCGAACCGGCGAACTGGTCCGGCTGTCCAGTTCGCACCGTGTTTTTGCCAAGGAACGCGAAACGGTGGATACGGCGTATCCTGGCGATGTGATCGGGTTGGTGGGTCACGCCGGATTCGGCATCGGCGACACGCTGACGGAAGATCCGTCTATTTTATACGACGAAATGCCGCAATTTGCGCCGGAATGTTTCGCGATGCTCTACAACCCGGTTCCCGCGCAATACAAGCGCTTTCAGGCGGGTGTAAAACATCTGCTACAGGAAGGCGCGTTGCAGTCATTCCATTTTTCTGATCCATCGCAGAATATTCCTTTGCTTGGCGCGGTCGGCGTCTTGCAGTTCGAAGTTTTTAAATACCGATTGGAAAACGAATACGGTGCCGTCGCACGGCTCGAACCAGCTCCCTACAAGTTATTTCGCTGGGTAGATGAATCCGGCGGGGCAGCCTCGGTGGTGACGGAATCTATGCTACCGCCTAGTTGCAAGCTGGCTCTGGACGCTTTTAATCGGAAGGTGGTTTTATTTGATTCCGAATGGATTTTAAAATTTTTCTGCGAGCGCAACTCGGAAGTACGGTTGCTCAGCCTACCGGTTCTGCTAAAAAAAACCGTAGGCAAGTAATGGGAAAGCAATAGAAGCGCAGGATAATTTACTGTTATTTCTTGTGTAAATTTCAACGCGGAATCAGGTTTCGATGAAATGATCCATTTCCGGCTTGACCGATTTTGTTTAAAGGCGCAAATATGAAGCACTTAAATGATATTATTACCTTTTAAACCAAAACTGGAAATGACGTTATGTTAAACCGTCTAATTGGGCTTTTTTCTAGCGATATTGGTATCGACCTGGGTACCGCAAATACTTTGGTCTATGTTCGCGACCGTGGAATTGTCTTACGGGAACCCTCGGTGGTGGCCGTGCAGTCTGGAACCAACCGGGTTCTTGCAGTCGGCGATGAAGCCAAACGTATGTTGGGTCGTACGCCGGGAAGTATTACCGCAATCCGTCCGATGAAGGGCGGTGTTATTGCTGATTTTGAAATTACCGAAGCGATGCTCCGGTATTTTATACAGAAAGTGCATAATCGTCGCCGTATGGTGCGTCCACGAGTAGTCGTGGCTGTTCCAAGCGGCATCACAGAAGTTGAAAAGCGTGCCGTTAAGGATTCCGCAGTCCATGCCGGCGCGAGGGATGTATTTTTAATTGAAGAACCGATGGCTGCTGCGATCGGTGTAGGACTGCCGGTTCAGGAACCGGCCGGCAATATGATTGTCGATATCGGCGGCGGAACGACAGAGGTCGCATTGATCTCGTTGGCTGGTATTGTCTTCAGTCGCAGCGTGCGTATCGGGGGGGACGACATGGATGAGGCGATCATCCAGTATCTAAAACGGGAATATAATTTGCTCATCGGCGAACGAACCGCAGAAGACATAAAGATTTCAATCGGTTCGGCTATGCTGATAGGCGAAGAGACGACTATGGAAGTGAAAGGCCGCGATCAGGTTGCTGGCCTTCCGAGAACACTGGTTATTAGTTCAGAAGAAGTTCGCGGCGCACTCAAGGATCCGGTTTCCGGCATTGTTGATGCGGTGCGAGTAACATTGGATCGTTGCCCACCGGAACTGTCTGCCGACTTGGTAGATCGTGGTATGGTGCTGGCTGGCGGTGGCGCTCTGTTGCGCGGGCTGGACAAACTCATTGCTGATAACACCGGTTTGCCGGTGCATATCGCCGACGACCCGCTAAGTGCGGTCGCCGAGGGTACCGGTGTGGTGCTACACGAAATAAACTTCCTTCGTAAACTCTCTGAAGCCCGCGCAAGATAATTACGCGGGATCCTGTTTTTCGTCCCTCCGTGTTCTGAATAAAGAGCCGGAATGGGTTTATGTTGGTGCAGAAAAGTTTTTTTAAATGGGCAACGGCAGTGACAGCACTGGTGTTGCTTTTCAATTTACCGGGCGGTTGCACCGCTCGGTTCAAAGGCCTTTTTAAAGATGCTATTACTCCGTTGCAGGGTTTTTCCATCAAAACCATGCAGAGCCTAAAAGAAGGCGCTGACAGTGTCCGGGGTTTTGGCGGACTAATGAAAGAAAACAGCCGTCTTTCTGAAGAACTGATCTATCTGCAAACTCGTCTTGTTGAGCTTGAAAATCTGGAACAGGAAAATCGTCATTTACAAGATCAACTTGATTTTTACGGACGTCAAAAGCGTGCGCTGATTCCCTGTCAGGTTTCCGCCCGTACGATCAGCGGATGGTGGCAAAGTGTTCGCTTGGATAAGGGCAGAGCGCAGGGCGTTGAAGCGAATCGATCCGTTATTTCACCCGATGGATTGATCGGGCGGACTCAAAATGTTTCCGCTTATACGGCTGACGTTCTTTTGCTCTCTGACCCAGCTTGTAAAGTTTCAGCCCGAGTGAACCGTACCGGTTCTTTTGGTCTAGTGTCCGGTCGCGGAGTGAATGCGCAAGGGTATCCGGTTGCCCGCATGCAGTTTATTCATAAAGACACACCGGTTCAGGCTGGCGATGCTGTAATGACCTCAGGGCTCGGCGGTATTTTTCCAAAAAATATTCTGATAGGCTATGTTGAAAAAGTCGGTCTGGAGGAGGCCGGTCTTTATCAGTATGCAGATATCATTCCTAAGGCGGTGACCGAGTTGATGGATGTGGTTTTTGTGTCCGCTGAGAATGAAAATGCGGAGGCGGAAGAATGAGCCGACGCTTCATTACACTGCTTTTGGTAATTGGCGCATTTTTTCAAACGATGCTTCCATCGTGGAATGTTTTTGGTTCATTAGAATTGCCGCTGTTAACCGGGTTGATTATCTGTATCGCTTTACACACGGAGCGTGCAAAGATGTTTTATGCTGCTGTGCTGGCCGGACTGCTACACGATGCCTTATGTCCCGCGCCCTTGGGTCTTTCAATTCCTTTTTTCATTGGACTGGCATCCGGAGTATACTGGATTCGTGATGAAATATTTGGCGATGAACCAGCCACCTACGCCGTACTCGGAGCCCTAGCTGTTATTTCAGAGACCCTGTACTATGCGTTGATTTTTAAACTAAGCGGCTTGCGTCCGGTTTCCGGAACTCTCATAGCGCTGAGACTGGCAGGCGGACTGATTGCCGGTGCTGTAGTCGTTCCTTTGATATCACTGCTAGTTGTGTATCTTCAGCATTTTAATGCGGAACACCGGAGGCGATATATATGATGCGGCTCCGCAGTACAGACCGATTTTATATACCGCGACTCTACCTTTTATCAGGCGGCATCCTTTTGGCTTTCCTGCTGCTGGGCGTTTCTCTTTGGCGTTTACAGGTGGCCAAAGTCTCCCAATTCGAAAGTCGTCAACAAATTCAAAGCTTGCGACGCGTGCGGCTGCCAGGCATCCGTGGTAAAATGTATGATCGTAACGGACTCTGTCTGGCGGACAATCGTCCAGTTTATTCTATTGCGCTTTTTCTTGAAGATGTGCGTCGTGCCGGACCTTGGTCGAAAACCATTGACCGTGCGATGGGGATAGTTGGTGAAGTATCCAGCGTGACCGGCATGCAACCGGTTATTGATCGAGAAAGTATTTGGAAACACATTCGGCTACGTCTGCCACTACCGTTGGTTCTCTGGAACGATATCGGTCCATTGCCTATGGCTCGACTGGCGGAGCTGGGTCATGAGATTCCCGGTGTCGATATTTATACTCAGGCAACACGAGCCTATCCCTATAGTCCCTATACCTCGCATTTGATAGGCTACGTCGGACGTGCCGACCCCGACACGATGAAAGAGGAACGCTATTCCTATTATCTGCCAGAAATGTCAGGTCGTTCCGGGCTTGAAAAACTTTTTGATCCCTTCCTGCGTGGTGAAGCCGGCGGCCTGCTGGTGCAAATCGATGTCTCCGGCTACCGTCACGATGAACTGGCACATCGCGCCCCAAAATCCGGTGGAGATCTCCGCCTAACGCTCGATATGGAAGTTCAACTGCTGGCACATAAAGCACTTGGAACTCATCGTGGTGCTGTCGTTGTATTGGATCCTAACAATGGCGACGTGCTGGCTATGTTCAGT
>JBBQSL010000004.1:0-43131 GCA_038213895.1 Kiritimatiellales bacterium
AGGCAATCCACTCGGCGTTGCCCATGAAAGCGATACCATCCTCAAACGGACGCTTGCTCTGACCCCAGGTCACATAATCCAGATGGACTTCATTGACGGTACTGCCATAAGCATACCAAAGATTATTGAGTGCCGCGATCGTCGTGCCGCGCTGCGAGCAGTCGAACAGCAGTTCCTTTTCGCCGGTCAGCGCCATGCCGCCGAGCTGCGCGGCGGTGCTCGGCTCCATCCGGGTGGTCAAAAAGCGCACCGCATTGGCGGCCACTCCATTGAAGTTAAAGATGATGCGTTTTTTTCCAACCTCTGGAAAAAAGAAACACTGGGCACTGTTGAGCTTGTACCATGTTTCACCGCTGTTAATGGAGTATTCGATCTGAAAGTGAGATGGAACCGCCGCATCTTCCGGCGGGGTGATAGAGAGCTGATCGAGCGCATAGAGTCCATCGAGCTTCAGCTCACAGGCTTTCGATTCCCAATAGGCAGCGGCCGGCGTGCTGCTCCACGCATCATGCGAAGCAATCACGGGGGCCGATTCCATCTCTTTACCAGTCACTTTGACCGAAAACGGTGTTCAGTCGCTTTGGTGTCCGCCGATGCTGATGGCGCGAAAACGACCCTCATAGGTGCCACGCTTTGTATACTGATGCTCCATGAAGCCGTACACCCCGGAACGTTTGATGGAGCTGGGCGAAACCGTTCCGTCGCCCCAGTCGAAGACATAATAGAGCATTTCCTCGTGCAGATCCTGCGCATACGGAATGCGCAGCGGAGTCTGTGTGTCGGCGGTGTACTCCGCCGCCGACAACGAGCAGGCCGCCCCAAGTAAAAGCCATTTAAGCACCGATTTCATATCGTGAGTTCTCCTGAGTGATTGCGACTATTATTCTACGATTAAAATGAATATTTAAAATTAGCATTTTAAATCTAGATGCCATCCTCTCCATCCAAGGTTCCGACGACGAAGGCAAAATTAGCCTGTCCAACCTTTTTTAAATAATCGTCGGAATCCAATGTAGCGCACGTTTACCCGACCAACGGAAGGGAAACGTGATTTTCTATGCCTCGGTCAGTTCGCCGCGCCGTTCTTTGAGTAGGCGTTGGGTTTCCATCGCCCGCTTGCGGGTAATAGGATAAAAACTGATTAGCAACAAACCGAGCCCCAGAACCGCAGTCTGCCCTGCAATGAAGGCATTTCGTAACAGGTTCAATACGTCTCCGGGCACACCGCCGACGGCGGCGGATTCGGCATCAAAGCCAATCCATTTCAGGAGGTTTCCGGTCATGACAGCAGCCATAGCGACAGCCATTTTACGTGAAAACCCACCGATGGAGCTAAACATCCCTTCACGGCGCAAACCGGTTTTCAGTTCATCCTCTTCGCACACATCGCCGATCATCGTGAAAAAAGTCATCCAAGTTCCCTGCAAGCCGAGACCGACCAACACCGTGGAGACCAATTGCAAATAGGGCTGATCCGGACGAAGGGTAAACCAAAGACTGGCTGAACCCAACAGGGTGATAAACAGCTGAATCTGAGTCGTTATCTTTTTGCCGAAGCGCGTGCTGAGCCAAACCGCAATCATCACGCTGAAATAGGAGGCAAAAGCATAAACCGTTCCCCCTAAACCGGCTAGGGCCAGACCGGCCGCACGGTCGCCATCAAAGATATAGAAAATATTTACATAGAGCCCAATTCCCGCAAAGGTGGCCAGGCCAGTCAAAACAATGACATTAGAGAGCGCAACAATCAGAAAAGAAACATTGGACGCCGCCTCTTTGACCGCCCTAAAAAGGCCGATGTGCTCCTGCTTTTCAGCCTGTGCAATTTCACGACCGAACAGCACCGGCATGATGCCACTCACCAAAATCAGCGCCCCTACGCCGACGCTCACCCAAATCGCGCCATTCACCGTTCCGCCGAATGTTTTCAACTCGATCAGCCGCGGCAGCCAAGGCAGAACAAATGACATGCTCAGCCCGATATAATTCGGCCAGGCCAGCAAACGGGTGCGCTCCGCATAGTCGGTGGTCATCTCAAACCCAAGCGCCTGATAAGGAATGATATAGATTGTGTAAGCGGTGAAATAGAGCGTGCCAAGCACCGTTACCCACCAGAATGCGCCCCAGTTGCTGTGAACTGGGCACATCCAGATCAGAGGGAGCATCACCGCACAGAGAATAGCCCCGCTGAAAATATAGGGACGACGACGCCCCCAGCGGCTACGGGTATTATCGGAGATATTTCCCATGACCGGATCGCTGATGGCATCAAAAATACGGGGAATCGCCACAGCCCAGCCGAGTAAAACCGGATCGACAAACAGTGCCAGATTGTAAACGGGCATAATGAGCGACCCGAAAGCGTTCATGATGAGATTATCCGCCATAGCCCCAAAGGCATAGCCGATCTTATTGCGCAACGGAACATGCTCGGGTAAATATTCCCGCTTCTTAAATTTAAACACTGATCAGCCTCCGGATTTCAAATTTAATCGTCAAGTAAGTTAAACAATTTGAAATATTCTGGCAATATATTTTAACGTTTAGTCTGACAACTATTTCAGCGCAAAAAAAAGACAGCGAGTCCCCCTTCTTAAAAGAGCTGATAGCTCCCGTCGTCGGGATTCATAACCCACGATTTTTGAATGCGCTCTTTAGAGAACTGAAGCTTCGGCAGGTAATGCTCTTCCCACGACGCACGGTCGGTCAGCGTATGAGCCACTTCCATCTTGCATTGTATTTAAATTAACAGCGGATAAAATTTAAACTAACGGGTTAATTGTATTGAACCAAAAATACAAGAAGCGTAAATTTAATTATTATTTCTAACCCAATAGATACTCTATGCAAGTTACCCGCCCAAAAAAAACCTTGAGCCGCACCTGCGCCTTTTCATCTCGTCCGCGCATCCTGATGACGTTGGAATGGTACGACCCGAAAATTCATGAAGGGATCGCCCACTACGCCAAAGAGGCCGGCTGGATTCTCGATGCCAGTATGGCACGAACCAACACCATGCCGGAGCACTGGGAGGGAGACGGCGTGATTACCCTCCTCAACGAAAAGGATTCTAAATACCTCACCTACATTCAGGATCTGAATCTACCGACCGTCGGAATCGGGTATGCCCTGCAGGATCACTATCCGGTGCTGGTGGGAGATCACGCAAAAACCGGTGCGCTGGGTGCAAACCACTTTCTGGAGCGGGATTTTAAAAACTACGCCTTTGTATTTTTCGACAACAGCACACTGGAAACCGAGCGTTGCGACGGATTCGAGGACGCATTGAAGAAAAGCGGGAAACCCTACAACCTTCAAAAGTGGAAAAATAAAATCCGCACAAAAACCCGCTCCTATGGGGATTTACGGGACTGGCTGGTTGAACGGCTTAAAGCCGCCCCGAAACCGCTGGCGGTTATGGCGCAAAATGACGATTCCGCCATTTTAGTTCTCTACGCCTGCATTGATGCGGGGATACCGATTCCTGAAGAAGTTGCCGTAATGGGCGCGGACAACAACCCGTTAATCTGCGATTTCGCCCCCATCCCGCTCTCCAGTGTCGACTGCGACCTACACACCCTCGGCTACAACGCCGGGAAAATGCTGAATAGCATTATCAGCGGTAGGAAAACCCCAAAATCACCCTTTCTAAGCCCCCCGAGAGAGGTCATCCTGCGTCGGTCTACCGATATTGTAGCCATCGACAACCCCGCCATTGCCCGTGCAGTGCGCTACATCTGGGATCACTTTGAAGAGCCCATTAACGTGGAAACCGTCATTCAGCAAACCGGCATGTCCCGCTCTCTGGCCTATGCGGAATTCGATCAGGCCATCGGCAGCTCCATCGCCAAAGAAACCACGCGCTGCCGCATGAACAAAGCCAAAAATCTGCTAAGTACCACCGAACTGAGCATCAACGAAATTGCACCAGCCTGCGGATTTTCCGGAGTCGTTTCATTCTGCCGGGCTTTCAACCGCGAAGCGGGTATGACGGCCTCCGCCTATCGTCAACAAACCAATCCCGCCAGCCGGATGGAATAGAAATAAACCTACCGCAACACGGTGGCATACTTCGCCGTCACCTGAATCGGTGGTTTTACGCCAGGTAAATGTAGCACAATCGGTGCAGAGGCTTTCAGCTTATACTCGATCCCCTCGCCCGTTTTCCGCCACGAAACAGCAACCGTTTTATCGCTGTACGGAACCGGCAGAATGCCGCTAGCATTTTCAAGACCTCCAGTTTCAAGCCGCAGCTCGTAGTGGTCATTGCCGACGTCAAAGCGCGGGTGGAGACCTAGTACGTAGCGCGAGAGAATCCAGGTCGGACAGCCGGACCACTGGTGGCAATGACTCCAGCGCAGGTCAAACACTTCGGGCCAGGTCGTAAGTCCCTGCTCCAGCCAATGACCCCAGCAAATCCGAAACTGATTGAGCACAAAGTCCATCTCGCCGTTTTCAATGAGTGCCGGCAAAACGTGGTGCATAAAGAACGGAGTAATGAGCTGTGCCGCCTCAACAGTTGTGCCATACAGACGCGGTGCGTCAAAACGATTAGGGAAACAGTTCAGAATGTGATTTTTGATGTACTTTACACAAGCGGTGCGGCGCTTCGGATCTTCCAACAATCCGCTACCGAGCGTCAGCGCAGCCGTGTGATAGCCGATTTTTTCCCAATCGGACGGGTTGCCGTCCACGTAACTCAAAAACCGCTCGACCTTGGCGCGGAAGACCTTTTCTTCATTCCTCCACTTCGACACATCCCCGGGCAATCCAAGCAGCTCCGCCCAGCGAATGAGGGCCTGTAGTGCCTTCAGATAGAACAGGCTGAGTGCCGGATCCATTTCAGCATAATGCTCTTGATCATCCGTAAAGCCGGTCGAGGATCCACGATAGCCCCAGTCGATGAAATTCCAGCGGGCCGGATTCATACAGAGGCCGTCGTCGCACAGATCGGCGTCGAAGCAGCGAATGTTGGCGACGGCGGCAGGATAGAGTTTTTCCAAGGTTTGGAAATCGGCGGTGAGCTCCACGTAGTGCGGAATCGCAGCCACCCACTGCACCGCGAACGACGGCAAAAACGAAAGCGTGCCGGGGAAAACGGCGGGAATCATGCCGTCGGCACCGGCGCATTGCGCAGCCTGAATCAGGCCGCGTTTGAGCGGACGCATATCGGAATAACTGCAGGCCAGAATATCCATGCCCGCGCCGACCGCATCGCCGAGCCACTGCCCGCGCTCGCGGGTCGGGTTGTCGGTGATGGCATCCTCGGAGCAGCTTCGCAGGGTTTCCACTCCGACGCTCCAGATGCGGTTGAGCAATTCATCACTGCACGAAAAAGAGCCGTCAATCTGCCCGCCGTAATAAACCCGCTCCTCAAAAACGACCTCCAGACCCTGAACATCATTCGAATCATGAATGACATGCACTTCCATGAAGCGAGCGCCTTTAGGGTGCAGCGGCTTGATGGTTTGACGCCCGCCGCGTAACACAAAATGATCCAGATTGCAGGACTGCAAATCGCCCGCGCTCGAAACCATATAGGGGCTGACCCGCCCGTGCGTGAGATTCTCGGCATAGGCAATCTGCACCACCGTTCCCGCTGGAGCCGTCACCGACACCACTGCGCGGCCGAGCCGCACTTTGCCGAGATCGAACCGAACCCAGCAGCCTTGCGGCGGCAAATCACAAACGTCAAGCTGACGAGCCATAAATCCGGACGTCGGGTCATGCGTGAACATGCTCATGTTGACCAGCGGCCCCGCCGCAATCGGTTGTAGATGATGCTCAATGCACTGAATATGACCGAGTTCCAAAGGTTGGAAGCTGTCCACTTGCAACGGCTGTGCAACCGCCGCCGCCCAAGCGGAGTCATCAAAATCAGGTGCCAGCCAGCCTGCAGGAAGCTTTTCGGTGCGGCACCATTCGACCCAGCCGAGAATGCAATCGATCCGGCGTCCGGTTTGGCGATAGGCATCGAGCGGCAAACAACGCCAGTCGATCTCCACGCCCTCAATTTCAGCAAAAACAAAGAGCGGCGTTCCCTGCTCCATCAAACGGGTCTCGACGCCCTCATAATGAACATGCAGCGACAGCACATGCTCACCGGCGGAAAGTTCTTTTTCCAAGGGTTGGAACTCTGGATGACGGCAATCGAAGCGCGCCGGGCCATCAGCCAATTCTTCGCCGTCAATCCACGCCTGAAAGGTACTGGCCGCCAGCAACTTCAGTTTCATGTTTCCAGAGTCTGGAAACGTGAACCGCCCGCGGAAATAAAAATGATGATCCGGCTCTATCAAGCCGGGCGCTGTCACGGTCTGAATGGTCTGGCTAGCCAACACAAATTTCCTTTCCGTTGGATGTCAGCGAAACTGGTTCGCCACTGATGAGCTGATAGATCGCACCATCTGCATCAACCGTCACACGGATGCGCGAGCCTTTGTAGACCAGCGGGAAGCTGTATCGTTTCCAGGCTTGTGGCAGCACGGGATTAAATTCCAATCCCTGCGGATAGTCGCGCATACCGGCGAACCCGTTAATGACCGTCATCCAGCAACCACCGAGACAGGCCGAATGCACGCCGCCGGCGGAGTTATTTTTGAAGTCGTTGATATCCATCAGCGCCGTCTGGCGGAAAAAACGGTAGGCATCATCATTATCCTCAATTTCAGAAGCGATAATGTTGTGAATGCATGGTGAGAGCGATGAGCCGTGGTTAGTCTTCGGCTCGTAGTAGCGATAGTTCAGCTCTTTCTGCTCTTTCGAGAAGAGCTCACCGCGCACAAACATCATCAACAGCACATCGGCCTGCTTAATCACCTGCATCCGCCACAGGTTGAGCGGGTGATACGATGTGCGGATGTCGGTATTCTTCGGAATCAAATCCATATCGACCGGATCGAGATTCATGAAGCTGTCGTCCTGAGGGGTCAGTCCGCTTTTCTCATCATGCGGCACATACATGGTGTCGGCCGCCTTCTTCCACGCCGCAACCTCGTCAGCGCTCAGGCCGATTTTTTCGATCAGTGTGGCGCCACCCGCCGCTTTCACGCGATCGTAAATCGAAATGCCGTAGTTGAGCATCCAGCGGGTCATCACATTGGTGTAGGCATTATTGCAAACCCCGCAGCCGTATTCGTCGGGACCGCAAACCATATTCAGGCAGAATCCTTTGCCCTCAATCTGACACCCGCGATCTTCCATGAATCGGCACATCTCAAAGAGCATTTCGGCTCCGTGACCGAGCGTAAATTTGTCCTCGCCGACCATGCGGTCGTAGAGGTTGATGGCATAGGTGATATCGCACAGCAGATGATACTGAGCCGTGGCCGCCTCGAAGACGTGGCCGCACTCCTCGCCCTTGACCGAGTTCCAGGAAAAGAGTGCCCCTTTGCCCTGCATCTGGATAGCGCGCTCGCGCGCTTTATCGAGAATGCTGTAACGGTATTCTAGCAGCGGGCGGACGGTTTCGGGCTGGGTATAGATGTAGGGCGGAATCATATACATTTCCGTGTCCCAGAAGACATGACCGCCATAGCCGTCGCCGGTCAGACTGTTGGCCCCGATACTGCGGTTGTCGCGCTCCGGATTGCCCTGCCGAAGATGAAATAGATTAAAACGCACTCCCTGCTGGTCCTGCACGTTACCTTCAATCTCGACATCGCCATCGTTCCAGTACTTCGCCCAAAAGGTGGTCTGTTCTTCAAGAAGCGCGTCGAACCCGGCAGCACGCGCCTTGGCCAGCTCGTCGAAGGCCAACGTTTCAAAGCCGTCGCCATCCATGGTGGAAGCCACGGCAAAAAACTTATCGAGCACCATAGAGCCGGACGCAGCACAGCAAAAGTTCCATTCGGATTCACCGGCGGATTTTTTACCTTCGAGCGAATAGGCCTGCGCAGAAACAACGCGGTCAGCGGCGGTCAGCAATTCCTGATGGGCAATCTCGAGGCCGTCCTTTTCCTCCATTTTTGCGACGCGAACCTGATTGCCCGGCAGTACGGCGCTTTGGAGAGAAAGTCGTGTGCGGCTCTTCAACTGAACGTTCGTGCCTTCCGGAGCCTCGACGGCATAGCGCAGTGCGGCCACCTGACGGCGCACCATGGAAACCAGCCGCAAGGTTTTGACCTTCACGATTTTTCCAGACTTCGTTTCCCAAATAAATTCGCGCTCCAGCACCCCGCGCTTCAAATCAAGCGAACGACGATGCAACGACATCTTTGCCGTCGCAATACTAAAGGTTTCGCCATCGATCATGAGATCGACATTCGCCCAGTCGGCCATCCGCAGAATGGCATGACGGCCTTCCGGAAAGCCTCGCATTTTCCAGAGATGCTCATAGGGCGTGTAGCCGCAAATGCCATTCACAAACGTGGCCGGATATTCGGTATAGCCGGGATCAGATTCCTCGAATGTGCCACGCACCCCCAGCACCCCGTTGGATAGCGCAAAGGCCGTTTCCCAGTACGGGAAACGATACGGCTTCAGCTCATCTTCTGTAACACGCCATGGTTCTTTGGGAATAGTCTTTACGCGACCGGCATCCAACAGAGCCTGAATATCGATAGAGGCATAGTCCATGATGCATTCATGCGCATTCGGCAAACGATCCGGCTCGCCGATGCCGATACATTTCATATGAGCGGCATGCGCGGCCTCCACGCCGGACTCTGCATCTTCAAATACCAGACAGTGCAGCGGGTGCATATTCACAGCCGCCGCGCCTTTCAGGAAAATTTCCGGATCGGGCTTGGGGTTTTCAATATCATTACCGGTGATCACCGCATCAAAATACTGTGACAGGTTAAGCGCATCGAGAACCGGCTGCGCATTCTTACTCGACGAGCAAATCGCCATGCGGACACCTTCGGCCTTTAGTTTCTTCAGAAACGGAATGATACCCGGATAGATGTCGCTATCATTGATCTGCTTAAGCAGTTCTTTGTAGTACTCATTTTTGATATCGGCCAGGCGCTCTTTTTCGGTCAGCGGCAGATCTACCTTGTTGTGATCCAGCAACACTTGAAGTGAAGCCAGACGCGGCACGCCGCGGCAGCCGTGATTCACCTCTTCGTTAAAATCCCAACCCTTTTCATCGGCCAGCTTTTTCCACCCTAAATAATGATACTTATCGGTAAAAACCACCACGCCGTCTAAATCAAATAAAACCGCTCTAATTTGGTGCTGCACAAAAAACCCTCCTGAGAACAAAATGGTTAATATATACGTATGAATTTATCACATAGTATTTACCTGTAAAGATTTTTAGGATATGAACTCGCGAAGTGCTCGAGTTGCCTCAAAAAATGCCCCGGCTATCAAACAGACGAGGTCGCAACGGCACGCTTTTTTTTCAACACCCGCCCAAACCAGACCAACGCAACAACGCCGCTAATCATCTGTCCAACCGCCATGCCGGTAAAAATACAGAGAACTCCCGCCAGCTTCGACCCGATCCATGCCAGCGGTATCACCAGCCCAGCCACAGCCAGCCGAAACGCCATCAAGGCCGAATACGCATATAAATTAGTGCTGGACCGCGCGTCCCTTCTCCCGCGCCCATCAGCCGAAGAATTCGCGGCGCAAAAATCTGCCCGCAGACGGCCAGCACGCCCATCGTCAACATCGTTAACAACAGACTGTAGGTGGTCAAATGCTTCACCCGCTCAAAATCACCCTGGCCGATAGCACGGCTGACACAAGATGAAGTTCCAACGCCCAGTCCGAGACTGATGCTAAAAACAATCATCACCAGCGGGAACGTAAACCCGATCGCCGCCAGCGATACCGTTCCCATGCGCGACACAAACCAAGCGTCCGTCAAATTGAAAACGATCATGGCAAAAAAGCCCATGATCATCGGCGGAGTCATTCGTAGAATATGACGGCTCAGCGACCCTTCGGTTAAATCAATATGGGCTTTCATTATATTTATCGCAGGACTCGATCGTCATTCGCGCCCTTTTTCTTTTCGCCGCCTATTCGTTCACCATGCGGGCGGGCTGCCGCGTCGTCTGGAGAACCGCCTGCCAGACCCAGCCGTGCGGATCTACCAGTTTGCGCTCGCCAATCATCGGAATCGGCAAATGCACCAGCCGATGATTATGCAACCCGACGACCATACCCGTTTTGCCGGCCATCGCGGCATGCATGGCATTAAAGCCCAGAAAAAGGCAATATTCAGAATCATTGGCATTCGCCGGAGTGCTGCGAATGGAATAGCTGGGATCAAAATACTTCACGTTGATTTCGCACTTTTTCTCCGCGAACCATTTATACATCTCGTCGCGCAGGAACGTGCCGATATCCCCCAGCTTTTTATTGCCAGATTTATCCTTGCCTTCACCCTGCGCAAATAGGTTCTGCCCCGCCCCTTCGGCCACCACGACTACCGCATGATCCTTCTTTTCCAGCCGCAGGCGCAAATGTTCAAAAAAACCGTTCGGTCCATCGAGATCAAACGGCACCTCAGGAATCAGACAGAAATTAACATTACTACTGGAGGTCGCCGCCGAAGCGGCAATCCAACCCGATTCGCGACCCATCAACTTAACCAGCCCGACCCCATGACGATAAGCATTCGCCTCGGCGTGCGCGCAAGTAACCACATCCCACGCCCCCTGCACGGCCGTTTCATAACCAAAGGATCGCTCAATCACACCGATATCGTTATCGATCGTTTTCGGTATGCCAATCACCGCAATTTTCAGCCCTTGAACCTTAATTTCGGCCTGAATGTCACGGGCACCGCGCAACGTGCCATCGCCGCCAATGGCGATAAGAATATCCACTTTATAATGGCTAAGTGTTAAAACCATCTCCTTCGTCTCCTGCGGCCCGCGCGAGGATTTCAGAATGGTTCCACCCCGTTCATGAATATCGTCTGTGTTGGCTGTATTCAGCTCAATCGGCGGATGAAAATATTTAGCGACTAAACCCTCGTAGCCGTATTGAAACCCAAGCACTCGCTTCACGCCGTAACCTTCTAATGCGCAGAATGTTACCGCACGGATCACATCGTTGAGGCCGGGACAAAGTCCGCCGCACGTCACCAATCCGACCGTAACATCCGACGGCCTAAAATAAATTTTTTCACGCGCACCCGCCCGCTCAAAATATTCAATCTCATCCACGGATGTTCCTGGTGCAAAATCCAAGGCATGCACCTGCCGGATCACGCCGTTTTCATCAGAAAAAAACTCCTGCCGCCGCGCCTTAAACGGCGAATCAATTTTGCATTCGCCCAACGTATCAATTGGAATTATACGACCCATAAAACACATCTCCCATTATTAAAAAACAACTCTGATAAAAACACGCTTGTATAGATTCAAACATTTTGCCTTAATCAATTCTTCGTCAGAACACAAAATCACATAGACTAAATAATGTTTAATTTAACACGAAAGAGGAAAAATGAACGGTCAAATCATTGGAATTAATATGCCGCAAACCATGGCTAAAGAATTAAAAAAACGCGCCGCGGCGATTAATCTCTCCACAGCAAATTACTGTAAAATCATCCTCCAGCAATGGTTTGAATCCGGAGAGGACTTAACCATGAGCGAAGACGAATAACACCCCATTGACTTAAATAATATTTAAACACCCGAGCCTCTTGCAAAACCCCTCGGGTTTTAGAGGCAGTTATTTGTTAATGGTTATTTGTTATCAGTCTAACCTCATAATTGTAAATTAGTTGCATCACCAACGCCTGATAACCATTAACTAATAACTATTAACTAGGACGGCAAAATTAGAGGTTTTGCAAGTTCCTCACCCGCTTACGCTCAAGACACGAAAAGCACAAAGATTTGTGTACATAGTGCCTTTGTGTTTAAAGCAATTGATATAAATTAAATTAATTCCTATTTTTCACAACCACTCCCGATGGTCGTTAGAGCAAACAACCGAGTAAAACAGAGGAGCGGCCTCACCGCTTATCCTTAACTATGTTCCTCTCTATCCCTCGGATTTCCTCAAGCGAAGCGGTTGTAAAATCATTGCATTCACAAACCTTGGAAAACGTGGCAGAATTTTTTCCAATGATTGGAAAAAACCAGCGAGCCCCGATGCAATCGGAAAAAACCATACTGCACATCGACATGGATGCCTTTTTCGCGGCGGTCGAAGTACACGACCACCCGGAGCTAAAAGGCCGACCGGTGGTGATCGGCTCACCGCCAGATAAGCGCGGAGTCGTTTCGACCTGCTCCTATGAAGCACGCAAATTCGGTATCCATTCCGCCATGCCGTCGCGCACCGCATTCCAACGCTGCCCGCACGCCGTTTTTCTGCCGCCGAATATGAAGCGCTACCACGAAGTTTCGGAACAGATCATGGAGATTTTCCGCCGCTTTACGCCGCTCGTCGAACCCCTCTCCTGCGACGAAGCGTTCCTAGATGTCACTGGTGCCCGCTACCTCTTCGGCGACGGCCCCGAAATCGCCCTCAAAATCAAAGCCGCCGTGCTGACGGAAACCGGCCTCACCTGCTCCGTCGGCATCGCCTCCAATATGTTCCTCGCCAAAATCGCCAGCGATCTAAATAAGCCCGACGGGCTGACGATCGTTCCGAATTCAGAAAAACTGATCCATGCTTTCCTCGCACCGCTACCCGTTAAGCGCATGTGGGGCGCGGGCAAAAAAACGCAGGTGATTCTAGAAACACACCATATCCGCACCATCGGCGACCTCCAAACCGTTGATCCCGCTAAACTCGCCGCCTGGATCGGCGAAAACTCTGCCGCGAGCTTCCGACAGCTCGCTTTCGGCCTAGATGACCGCGCACTCAGAACCGATAGCGAAGAAAAAAGTATCTCGAACGAAATCACTTTCGATGAAGATGTGCGCGACGGAAAATTTATTGAAGCGGCATTGCTTGATCTCGCGGATAAAGTTGGCACACGCCTGCGCCGCGCCGGGTTCTATGCCGCCACCGCGCAAATCAAACTCCGCTGGACAGATTTTACGACCATCACCCGCCAGCGACGACTTGATCCACCTTGCTGTGACGACATAACCCTACGCGAAACCGCGCTTGAACTTTTCCGAAATGAAAGGTTACACAGCTCGGTACGACTCGTCGGCTTCGGCGTCAGCGGACTGCGTAAAACAGCGGACACGCCACAGCTCGATCTTTTCCAAAGTTCGGAAAAACAAACATCAACCAAACGGGAATCCCTCAGCCGCGCCGTTGACCGCATCCGCGACCGCTTCGGCTGCAAAAGTATCCGTCGAGGCTCCTCAATGAAAGATCCCAAGGAACGCAAAACCAGTTTATTTATTAATAAAACCTAAGTGGGGGCTGTTTTTTGTGCACGTTTTCTTTTATAATACGCAACTTATCCGCCGATAAACGCCGATTAACACAGATGAAGGGAAAGAAAATCTGCGCACATCTGCGACATCTGCGGATTACCCGATTTGGATGCTGCTATGCCGCGCTGGGTAGATTCATGGGCAATTGTTTTTCCGTGTTTTCAGTGTATCCCGTGGTTAAACTCTAACCATGTATCAATCTCCCTTAATTTGTCCAGTTTGCGCCGAACCTCTTCAACTAGAAGAGCGGACATACCGTTGCGAAAGCGGGCACTCCTTCGATCCGGCCAAAGAAGGTTATATAAATCTGCTGCTCAGCCATCAGCGGAAATCCAAAAATCCTGGCGACGACGCTAACATGATTCAGGCCCGCCGCCGCTTTTTCGATTCCGGCGTCTTCGATCCTCTCACTCGTCTTATTTTGAATTCATCATTCATCACTAATCATTCATCATTATCTTTTCTCGATGCCGGCTGCGGCGAAGGGCATTTCGCCGGAACGCTGAGCGAAACGCGCGACGGACAGTTCTTCGGCATGGATATTTCTAAAGAAGCCGTCCGCTGTGCGGCCAAGCGCTACCGAAAAGCCAACTGGATTGTCGCCAATGCCCTGCGCACACTACCGTTTGCCGACCATTCGCTGGACGTCATTCTGAGCGTCCTTGCTCCGCGCAATCCGGAAGAATTTGTCCGCATCCTGAAACCGGACGGCGTGCTCATCCTCGGCGTACCCGGCCCGAACCATTTGATTGAACTACGCTCACAACTGGCGACTAATGCCAGTGACTTTGAGGAAAAGGCTGACGAAGCCGCCGTCAAATGCGCACCGCAGTTTACGGAAGTAAAACGCGAAATACTGAGTTATGAACAGACGCTAACTCAGGCGCAGATTACCGACCTCATCCAAATGACGCCGATCTTCTGGTGCTCCAGCCCGGAAGCAAAAGCTGAAATTCAGCGACTCGATCAGCTCACCGTCACCATCAGCTTCGTACTACTGACATTCAACCCAGATGATACAAAATTAACTTAATTTGCCGATGCCTGATTTAACGCCCAGTGAAACCAGACCCCTGTGATTCGACATGAAGCTCATACGTCTGGAACGTTCCAACCTTTGGAACATTTCCAAGACCAATGGCGCAGTCGCCAAGGCCGGAGCCAGAAATTTTTGCCGGAATTCCCAAATCTTGGAAAATTCCTATGATTTCAGCCAGCGCGGTGTTACAAAGCCCCATCTCTTCCATTAATTTTTGGTTCAGAATTAGGTTTTTTCCAAGGGTTGTAAAATCCTCGAGCACCTCACCGACGCTGGCGTCGATCCGATCAAATATTTTTTCAAAATAATCGGCGTTGAGCGCACGGCGTTCTTCAAGATAACGAATTACGTCGGCAGTTTTCATTTTTGATCCGGAATAAACTGCTGTGATTGGAAAGTAGAACGAGCGTCCCGCTTGCTGAATCTCTAATGGCTCGGCACGATAGACCACTACCCCTCCAAATACGCTAGCGGCCACATCCGCCCCCGACCCGCGCCCCTGCACCCGATGAATCGTCGCCAGACTACGCATAAACAGTTCCCTTAAAAACAGATCAGGCAAACCACCAGCCCCGCCCTGCGGGCACCCCTCCAGGGGGGGATTAAAGGAATCCCCACCACGGGAGGGGTGTCCGGAGCCAAGCGACGGACGAGGCGGGTTATTCATCAGCGCAGCATGGGTGGCCACCGTAACAGCGGCGGAAGAGCCGAAACCGATATCGCTGGAAAACTCGGATTCAATTTTTAGCTCAATTCCCTGCTCCAGCGGGTACTGCTTAACAACATCGAGCACAAAGCGGAAGTCCGGATGATCGGTCAGGTTTCCGAGCGGCGCTTCATAGGTTCCAAGGACTGAACTGATCTGGACGACTTTTTCCAAACATTGAAAAACTTCTACCGTGATGCGTTTATTGATGGCGCAAACCAGCGCACGGCGCCCGTGTAAAACAGCGTGTTCGCCTAACAGCATCAGCGACCCCGGGGCGGATGCTATTATTGATGATTGATGATTGATGATTGATGATTGATTAGTCATTTAAATCTGAAATCGAAAATCGGTAATCGTCAATTACACAATTCTGGTTCCAAGTGGATCGCCGCGGACGGGGGAGACTTTATAACCATATTTGGTAGCCAGCGCCGTCGGCATAAAATCCGTCAGCACCAGCACCACGCCGCCGCTTTGTCCGCAGATAGATCCAGCGCCGCAAATCTTGGCCGCGCCCCCTGCCGTTTCAACATCGGTAATAAACTGCTGAACCTTGGGTGGCACCACGCCGATACGACAAAGCAAGCGATGATTCTCGCGAAGCAGTGCCCGCATCAGCTCACTGTTATTTTCACGCACTGCTTTTTCAACTTCTATGGTAACGGCTTCGAAATCGTTCCAGATCAGATCCTTTTGAAACTGTTCTTTGACCTGCACAACGCACTCTCCGGTGGTCGCTTCGGGCGTCCCGGTTTCAACCAAATACATTTTCATGCGCGGCAGTGGGACAGAGCGGGCAGTTCCGTTCTGAAAGGCGGCGCATCCGCCGTAGAGCGAAATATAAGAATCCACGCCGCTCGGGTGTCCGTGTTGCAGTTTTTCGGACTCAAGACTGTATTCGTAATACCAGTCGGGTTTGAAATCGACGCGCAGGTAATGGCCCAGGGCGCGCAGTTCGCTCAACACGGCGGCGGCGGAAGACCCCATCCCACTGCCAACCG
Source organism: Kiritimatiellales bacterium (assembly GCA_038213895.1). Classification (GTDB taxonomy): domain Bacteria; phylum Verrucomicrobiota; class Kiritimatiellia; order Kiritimatiellales; family Tichowtungiaceae; genus Tichowtungia. The sequence goes on from JBBQSL010000004.1 coordinate 16,063, forward strand.
GAATACTCGATTTAAGTTTAATAACGATGCCGCTATCTAACTTGCGGTGCAACCCGTCGAGCACCGTGATAAAGCCGAATTTAAAAAGATCAACCGGTTTATGCAGCACCTCGCGAATCCCGATCTTCCCTTCCAGAAAAAGATGGTAGTTGCAAAGCGCCCGGCGCTTAAAATCCTGAAGTGCCAGCAACGTAAACGACTCGCGTTCACTGATCCCGGGCATCTCAAAAGCCACCTGTCCATCAGCCGTATTTTCAATCGTGGCGGTCACACTACGATCAATCGCCATAGCTACAGCTGGGCGGCCATAAACCACGGCATGTTCGCCGCTTAAAATTAATTTGCCAGGAGAAATAGCTTTCATGCGTCCAGTATTAAAGCATTCCCGTTCAGAAATAACAACCTCCTAGGTATTCCCAACAAAAACCACCGGATTTTTTTCCCCTATTCGGGAAAAAGGTGTATAAAACATTTCCTATATTTGGAAAATTCTCCGGAGAATGGCTATGAGCAGTACGTTTGGAACACTTTTCAAGGTGACTACATTCGGCGAGTCGCACGGCAAGGCTGTCGGCGCGATCGTGGATGGCTGCCCAGCCAACCTGCCGCTGACGGAGGCGGATATTCAGCCACAGCTTAATCGCCGCCGACCCGGGCAAAGTTCTCTGACGACCCCGCGCGACGAAGCCGATGCGGTAACGATTCTTTCCGGCACGGAAAACGGGATCACCCTTGGCACGCCAATCGCCCTTTCCGTAAATAACCGCGATCAACGTCCTGCCGATTACGGTGATATGACCGCCGTGCCGCGGCCCTCCCATGCCGATTATACTTATTTGATGAAATACGGTGTGAAGGCTTCTAGCGGCGGCGGGCGGTCGAGTGCCCGTGAGACGATCGGCCGCGTAGCCGCCGGAACCATTGCAGAAAAATGGCTGAAAACCCGCTTCGGCGCTGTTTCAATTGTCGCTTATGTGAGTTCCGTAGGAAAAATCACCTCGCCGGAAATAGTTGCTGATAATCTGACACGCGAGCTGGTGGATGCCACGGCAGTACGCTGTCCGGATGCAGAAACCGCCCAACGGATGATTGCCGCGATTGAAAAAGCGCGCGATGAAAAGGATTCCCTAGGCGGTACACTGACGTGCATCTGCCGAGGCTTCCCCGCTGGACTGGGCGAACCAGTATTTGATAAGCTGGAAGCCATGTTGGCGCAGGCGATGCTTTCTATTCCGGCGGTAAAAGGTTTTGAAATTGGTTCCGGATTCGCCGGTACGCTGATGTGCGGATCACAGCACAATGATCCATTTATCCGTAAAGGTGATCGCCTGGGAACTAAAACCAATTACAGCGGCGGCGTACAGGGCGGTATTTCGAATGGCGAGCCGATCGTGTTTCGGATTGCGATCAAGCCGGTCGCTACCATCGGCCAAGCGCAGGCCACGGTTGATCTGGATGGCCACCCCGTGACGCTGGAAGCAAAAGGTCGTCACGATCCATGCGTCCTGCCGCGCGCGATTCCAATTGTAGAGGCCATGGCCGCGCTGGTGCTGGCCGACGCGGCGCTACGGCAGGAATATCGCGTCTAAAACAGTCTCTTTTCCCGTTTGCTCCATGAAAGAAAAAGAACCAGATATTCAGGATATTTACCGGTCGAAGGAGTTACCGTCAGAACGTGATCCCAGACCAAAAATTCCAGAGCTTATGGAAAGCGAAGTCCGCAGACGCCGGACCTTCGCTCTATCCGGCACGGTGTTGCTTTTTATTCTGGTCGTTTTTATAACCCGCGCACTTATTATAGATTTTCTGTTCAAACCCGAGCCGCCGGTCGTTGAAAAAAAGACGCCTTATTTTGCTATCTATGACTTACCAATCAATGAAACGTGGGCGCTGGACTACCGTCAGACGACTTTACCAGTGGACAAGGCCGAACCCGTTGGCCCAAAACCGATTTCTCTTAGGTGGATAAAAAATGTAGCGTATCACATTATAGTAGGCGAAGAAGCCCTTCGGCAGAATGCGCTGGAAGCGGCTCAATATCATTTTGAAATTGCGCTCGCTACCTTTCCTGAATTAACCGGGGTTCACGACCGGCTGGGGCTGGTGTATCTTAAACAGCAGAAATTTGAATTGACCGTCGGACAGCTAGAACAAGCACTGAAAGAGGCGTCTTCGGTAGTCGTGCTTAACAATCTGGGAGCCGCATACATCGGCCTGCAACAATACGAACGGGCTAAAGGGCTCCTCCACCAGGCGCTGCAGCAAAAACCGGATCTCACCGGTTGTTACAAAAACCTCGCTTTTCTATATCAAAAGACCGGACATCAGAAAAAGGCGCAGGCTTCTTTTGAAAAATATTTTGCGGTTTATCCGCAAGATACCGCGTTGATTCAAAGTTACGTTAATTCCCTTATCTTGACCGGCCAACGCCCCGCAGCTATTACATTTCTCGAACAGCTGACCAGTGCCGAGCCCCTGCCAACCGCGTTATTGCTGGCCAGAACCGCAGCGCAGGATAATGATCCCGAAAAAGCCGTTCGCGCTTTGTATAATGCGGCCCGGCTCCTAACCCCGCGGCAAACCATTGCAGAGATGCACGATGCCGCCTTTGAAAAAATAGCCCGCACGGAACCCTTTGAGGCCCTTTTAAACCAGCTGGAGATCGCTACGGTGTCGCTCTCCACCAATTTAAATACTAAAGGAACTCCCCATTAATTAAAACGGACAGATATATTTTGCTTTCCATAAATTTTTTATTACTCTATCACGCTTCAAATCGACGGTAGGTGTAGCTCAGTTGGTTAGAGCGTCAGATTGTGATTCTGAATGTCGCGGGTTCGAATCCCGTCACTTACCCCATACTTGCTGTTTGGGAAGTCCGAGGGAATACTCATGCATAAGAAAAAAGACGAAATCCGGGACATCTACCAAGGTAGCCGCCACGACGGGGATGCGGACTTTACCCCGCAAATTGCAAAGGAGCCGCTTGAAGCACGACAACGCGACCTGCGACGCAACCGAATTGCTACCTCGGTCTTCGGCCTACTCGTGATCGTACTCTCCGTGGCCCTGATCGCCGTGGTCATCCGCGATTTTCTCAGCGAGCGACCCCTGTCCAAAAAGACCCAAACCCAAGAAAAACCTTTTATTCCCCGCTATTCACTGCCAGCCGAGTCCCTTTGGGTGCTGGATTATCAGCAAGCGGATGCTCAGGCGGGTGTCGGCGAAAAACCGGGGCCGAAACCCATATCAACCAAATGGGTAAAAAATGCCGCCTATCATATTATTATGGGGCAGCAAGCGCTGGCGGTTAACGAGCCCAAACAGGCGCTGGAACATTTTCAAAAGGTCGTTGATATCTATCCCGACATCGAGGGCCTACACCGTGCGCTAGGCATGCTGTACCTCCAGCGCGAAGAGTTTGCTCTGGCTGTGCAGCATTTGGAAAAAGCCTTGAAGGAAGAAGAGGTTTTTGATGTCGCCAGCAATCTTGGCGCAGCCTATATCGGCGCCAAAGAATATGAAAAGGCAGAAAAAAGTTTAAAGCGAGCCATCGAGCTACAACCTGAAAGCCCAGCCTGCTATAAGAATCTGGCCACACTTTACCGGAAAATGAAGCGCGATAACGATGCCATCTTTAATTTTGAAAAATATATCGATTTACAGCCCAACGACCTCGACACCATGCAAACCTATGCGCTCTATTTAACCAAACTCGGGCGCTGGAAAGAGGCCGCCAACTTCCTGACGAAATTAACGCAAGACGTAACAGACGTTGCTCCGATCTATTTCTTGCTGGCACAGGTGCAGATACAAAATGGGCAACAGGATAAAGCTATTGCCGCACTCAAGCGCGGCATTCAACTCATTGATCCGAAGCTGGCTCTGGCCTGGATGAGCCGCGATGAATTCAATACGGTTCGCAATGCCAACGAATTCAAGTCCCTGACCGATCAACTTGAAATCTCGACCGTTTCTCTCGAAAAACCCCTGCAAAAATCATCGGCCGAGTGAGATACGAACCTCGCCTTGGCTCACCACCCAGCCCGGTGCTTCTTTTAGTCCGCCGGTTCGGATCTGTTGCGGTCTGAATATTTTCTGAAGCTGCTGAATCGCTTCAACATCGGCCTGCTCATCACTTATTACCAACGCATAAAGCCGATTAATCCCCTCTTTCTGCAAAAATCGAATGGTTCGTGTTGTATTATACGAGTCGCCGTCCGTTACGAGAACCCACCGATTCCTCGGGAGCCGCAGCGCTACCGCTGAATCCCCCTCGCGCAGAACTTTAATAGTACGACACGGCTCAAAATGATCGGCACTCCATAGCAGGACTGAACATAAGACCAGCACCAGAGAGCCCTTTCTCCAGCGAGTTGGCCCCGTGAAAAAAAATAGTAGCCCAACATACCAAAGCCCAACGACCAGCGTCGAAGGTGCGCGAACCGCTCGGCAGGCTCCCGGCAACATGGAGAGCCCTTTGACAATCCAAATAAGCAGGCTGATAAACAATAGATTGGCCTGATTAAAAAGTGCCACAATCGGCGCAAAAAATAGGCCGCTGAACAGAGCCAGACACCCAGCGAGCATGATCATAAAAGTCAGCGGAATAACAGCCAGATTGCCAATCAGCGCGGAAGGAGACAGCGTGTTAAAAAACCACGCGGTGATCGGCGCTGAAAAAAGCCATGCCGCCAGCGAGGTGAGCAGTAGCATGCCGATGCTCCGGAGTATGGCGACGACCGGATGTGGCCCGCTGAGCTGTTTGAGCGGAGCCTCCCAGCCTGTAAGGCGAAGTCCACGAATCTGCCGTATCGTCCAGCCATGAACCATGATGAGTCCGCAAACCACAACGAACGAGAGCAAAAATCCAGGATTACTGATGTTCGCAGGATCTAGTGTTAGCAGAAAAATGGCGGCCAAAGCCATAGACGATGGGGCATCAGGGCGGCGCCCGACCAGCGGAGCCGCAAAGAAAACTGCAGCCATAGCCAGCGCCCGCAACGCACTGGGTTGTAGCCCCGTCGTGAAAATATATAAAAAAAGTGCAGGGATCAGTAGTAGCCCCCAGCGGGGACGCGCAACCCCGGCAATTTTTAGTCCCGCAATAAAAATGGCGGCGAGAATTACCGCATGTTGACCGGAAATGGCAAAAATATGCAGGGTGCCGGTGCGAGAAAATATCTGATAAAGCTCTGGGGATATCGCCTGCCGATATCCCAGCAACATCGCATGAAGTAGCCCGGTTTGTTCAGGAAAGGATTCGACCCCCAGTCGTAGCAACTCGGCGGCGCGGCGTCGAACGGCGTAACAGCGACTCGACAGCGTATCGCCCGCCTCTTTTATTTTGCAGGCATCCGCTCCAGAAACACTCAAAAAACCATCGGTACCGCCACGCGGTTTTTCATAACCGGTATAGCGACCTTTCAAGCGCCACTGCTCTCCAAAACGTATCTCCGCAACCGGATTTTTTAGGTAAACCCGTAGCATAGCTGCGGAAGGAACCTGTTTCTCTCCACAATTCAACGTCGTTGCTCGAAACAAAAAAGAGACGATCCCGTCCGCTCCAGACGCTGTAGGCTCCTCTTCCACGCTGCCGGTCAGTTCCTGTTCGCTGAAATTCACCTCGGCAGCGGCCAGCGCGGCGCGCGAAAAACCCGGCATCGTTTGAATGGCGCTATGAGTAGCCGCCAGCATTCCGCAGGCCATATAAATCAACAGAGCAGTCCGGCGATGCAAAACGATCCAACCAGTCACGGCGATGAAAAATGCGGTAAGGCTGAGCCACAACAAAGGAGATCCGCCGGTAAAATGATAAACGACCAATCCCGTTGCAATGGACAAAGCGACTCCAACCAATGGGCGGCGAACCTGTTGTTGAGTCAAAGTCATTCCAGATGCTTTAATTATTTACGTGGACGGATCGCATTCAAATCAGGCTGTTTGGGAAATTCAAGCCTCTCCGCAGGCAACGGCATTGCCTTTTCGACTTCGCGTTGATTCATCGCTTCAATGGCCTTGCGGGATTCAACACCGACAATCCGGTCAGCAAAAGAACGGAATTCAACCGTCTCACGAATCAGGTTAAACATGGTATCTAATAGCCAAGGTTTAACCTCGCCCTCACCAAAAAGACTAGCGGCCTGCCCCATAAAGATCACAGACTTCCCAGCCTCATTCTGCTGCGCGTAACAGCAAGCCAACGCGCGGTAATAGACCGACTTCGGCTCAAGTCGCACCAATTCTAAATAATAAGGCACCGTTTTCTGATAGTTCCCCTGTTCAAAATAAATCGTTGCACAGCTGGTTAAGGCCTCTATATTTTTGCCATTTTTTTCCAAAATCCGTTCATAAAGCGTGAGTGCTGCTTCTTTATTACCCAATCCAAACTGACTAGCTGCCGCTACGGAAAGCACCTGAAGATTATTCGGCTGATCCAAAAGCATTCGATCCGCCAGTACTAATCCTGCTTCTAGTTGCCCACTGGCCTGCAATGCCCGCAACAGGTTCATTTGCAAATCTTTCGAGCGGCTATCCTGATCCAACAGGCGGATGCATAACGGAACCGCTTCCGCATAAAGTCCCTTTTGCATATAGATACCAACCAGCAACTGCAAAGCCTCTCTGTTGTTAGGGCCGATTCGCAAAGCCTGACTCAAACGGTCCACCGCATCCTCATTAATTCCCCGCCGATTTAGAGCCTCAGCTTCGCGCAGGTGCCGCTCCATCTGTTCCCACTGCTCCAGCCGTTGCGCGATCAACCCAACACTGACAACCAAGTCCTGAGGGGTCGCCACACTGGGACTGGTCTGTTTTTCCATCACGGCAGCATTCGTTTCCCACTTTTTATGCTCTTTATCTGACGGCTCGGCCAGGCGATCCAGCACTAATTTTAGCACCACAAATCCGACAACCAGCAACACCACAATCAAAACCGTTCGCAACAACAATTTTGCAACAGCCCAGCTACTGGCTCGGTTACTTCTTTCACGAACACGCGCCGGACTATGCTGCGACGTGCGATGGGTTCGTACTCCGCCCGTACTTCCGGAACTTCCGGAATATTCATCCAGAGGAGCTTCTCCGGCATGCCGTGAGTAAAAACTGTCGGTATCTAACCTTGCCTTTTGCGGGGTGGCAGAGGCCGGTTTACTATCTTTTTTTTTGTGCAAGAATTTCATGGTTTTATGTGGTTCCGAGCTGACAATAAAACGGTTGCAGTATCGGGTGGGATGCGTAAAGTGTCAAGCACTGCGGGTCTTTCTGAAACCTGCGCGGAGATGTCTTATGGAACTTATTATTCTGATCCTCATCACAATTCTTACCCTGCTGGTACTAATACAGCTCGGACTGGCACTGCATGGAAGCACCCGCCAGGATACGCGACTTGAAATGCTCACACGCGGCCTAGATACCCTGACCGGACAAATAGATAACCGTACCCGTAAAAGCGAAGAAGTGGTTCAAACCCAGATTGAAAAGCTGATCGCCTCCAATAATCAACGACTGGATCAAATCGGGGAAAAGGTTGAACAGCGGCTCGATAAAGGATTTAAGGAAACAACAACCGTTTTCAGCGATGTACTGAAGCGGCTGGCGCTGATTGATAAAGCTCAGGAAAAGATAGATAAACTCACCGAAAATGTAGTCAGCCTGCAAGAGGTTCTTTCGGATAAACGTTCACGCGGCGCTTTCGGTGAAGTGCAGCTCAGCGCGTTGATCTCAAATATGATGCCGGAAAACAACTATTCCTTGCAGTACACCTTCCCGAACGGGGTTCGTGCCGATTGCGTCCTGTTTCTCCCCGAACCAACCGGCACCATTTGCATCGATTCAAAATTTCCGCTCGAAAGCTATCGGCGCATGACCGATCTGTCGCTGGGTGAAGCCGATCGCACCGCTGCCGGACGACAGTTCCGGCAGGACATTAAAAAACACATTAAAGATATCGCCGCCAAATACATCATTCCGGGGATAACCTCAGATGGTGCCGTAATGTTTATTCCAGCTGAGGCTGTCTTTGCAGAAATTCATGGTCACTGTCCAGAACTCGTCGAAGAAGCCCAGCAGGCCCGCGTCTGGATGACATCCCCCACGACCATGATGGCTGTACTTACCACCGCGCGAGCGGTGCTGAAAGATTCGGCCACCCGCCAGCAAGTGCATTTGATCAAAGAGCATCTAGTGGCGCTGGCGCAGGATTTTAGCCGTTTTCAGGAGCGCATGGACAAACTGGCCATACATATCAGTCAGGCTCATAAAGACGTTGACGATGTCCAAACCTCAGCGCGCAAAATAACCAGCCGCTTTGGTAAAATCGAAAAGGTTGAACTTTCCGGCGGAAGCCCCGCCGTGCCGGATGCCGCTACAGAAGACTAAACCTCCGGTTTTTCAAGCGTTCCAAAAATCACCAGCCGGTTAAACCGCTGTTTAAAATGATGTTTCGCGCAGATCCGATCAATCTCCTCTGCAATCACCTTACTGGAAAATTCAATAAATTCGCCGGTGGCTTCACAAATCAAGTGGTGGTGTCGTCCGTGCCCGTAAATATGCTCATAATGCGCGTGAACATCCTGATCGCGGATTTTCTGCACAAACCCCGCCTCGGTCATCAGATCAAGCGTACGATAAACCGTTCCTCGACTGACACGATTCGGCCCCGAAGCTAGTTCCGCCGCCAAATCGTCCGCCCGAAAATGATCGTGCCGCGCAAACACCCGGTCAAAGACAATCCTGCGCGCCTGCGTGATGCGCGATTCTTTGTCTTTTAGGAAATCTACAAACAACGGCCAGGCCTCTTCTGCCGAAGTATCCAACCCAAGATCACCCGCTTTTAAGTTAGAATTCATAGCATTCCGTCTTCTTTAGATTTAATCTAGATACTATTATGTAACACAGGCTGTTTTGGAATGAAACTAAAAATGAGGATGGTATGATTCTCTCTTACTGAACGGCGGGGGCTGAAATCGCCTCGCCCTAACTATAAGGAGAAAATCATGGCTTATGTAATTTCTAGTGATTGTACAATGTGCGGTGCCTGCGAAAGCGCATGTCCGGTAGAAGCAATCAGTGCCGGTGACGAAAAATACGTCATTGACGCTGGCAGCTGCACCGACTGCGGTGCCTGTGAAGCAACCTGCCCAATGAGTGCAATCAGCCCAGCTAAATAGCTGAAGGTATTGACCTCGAAAGCCCTTCGCCTTGGCGCGGGGCTTTTTTTATTTCGGGAAAAAGCGCAGCAGTGCCAGTGCTGCAAAAATGCCGGTCAGCATACCGAAAAAGACCTCTAAGCGCGTATGCCCCAGCAGTTCTTTCAGTTTGTTTTCCGACAAATGGTGCTCTTTGAAGAGTTCCTCCACAATTTGATTCAGTAGCCGAGCCTGCTTGCCCGCCGCCGCACGCACCGTCTGCGCATCAAACATAATCACCGCCGCAAAACAGAACCCCAGGGTGAAGAGCGGCGAAGAAAATCCTTCGGTCATTCCGATCGTGGTCGCCACCGCGCAGGCCATTGCTGAATGCGCACTCGGCATGCCGCCCGTGCTCACCAGATAACCAAAATTCAGACTGCGGCTCTGCACCAAACAAATAATCATCTTAGTTGTTTGCGCAACCAGCCAGCCGGTGACAGCGGCCCAAAGAGAAATATGAAAAACATTCATCAAAATTACCTATCTGGTTTACTCTTGAACATAAGATCGATAATAAAGAGTATCTAGCTGTCCGGCGCAACCTTATTAACAGATCAAAACGACGCTCAAATCCAAATGCTACTCACCATCTCCAAAACCATGAATCGTCCGGAAAATCGCGAGTTCCTGCTGGCTACACCGGACAACTCCGTCGGGCCGCAACTGGTCGAAATGCTCAAAGCCGCCTCCTGAGTTGATCGCATTAGCCGACTTTGGCTTTGGGATCCAGAATCGTGCAGATTTTAACCGCAGTTTCGGCTGACTGCAACTCCTGGATATCCACTTCGCGCATCCGACCGGCTACCAGCGACAGGGTTTTTAGATGCCGTTCCGGTGGACTGGTTTGAGATCCCAGCAATACCAGAATAATCCGGGGCGCGACCGGAAAATCAGGTAACGTCCAACCGACTGGGGTATGACAGACCATCAGAAGTGGCTTTTCAAGTTCACCGGAACGAGCATGCAGCAGTACGGCACCTGGAGCCAGCTCCACCGGATATGAATGGGCAGAAGCCACCAGATGATCAAATGCGGCACGGGCCATGTCCGGAGTAGTCGGAAAAGCGATCTCCGCCATATTTTTCAGAGCCTGTTCCAATGAATAGTCTCGGTTTAAATCGACCGGAAGCAGCTGGGGAAATTCATCTGCCGATTCTGCAGAATGTTCCTGAAATTCCTGATCCTGAACGGGCAACGATGGATAATCCACCAGAAGATTCGTATCCGGAAAACGTTCCGCCATCAGCTCCGGCAAATGATCCAATGCCGGAGTCCAAAAAAGCCCTCTCCGTCGATCCACCGGTAGCAGAACCATGTCGTCCGGACGGAGTTCCTCAAAAACGGTCTGCCGGAGCCGGTTCCAGGTCAACGCTTGCGCACGGGTGATCCGGCAGGCTGGTTTGATGTTTTCAATCGCCAGAATCAGTGCCTCTGCTTCACTGGCGATGGTATAAATCCTCAGTTCCGCGCCAATCCGCTGAGCCAGCATTTTTGTATCGCGAACCATTACAGAAAAATTCCGCCGGTGGGAGACGGTCGGCGGCAAAACTACGATCAGGCGGCGTGTAGTATTGAGCGGGCGGACTATTCGGCAGAAGAGTAGCCTCGCTGCACAGTTTTCAACCAGATGGTGCATGACCGTTCCAAAAATCCGGATTCCGGCCGACCGTGCACTAGCCCAACCGATCACGACCAAACTAGAACGCAGTTCCCGGGCAGCATGAACAATGCCGTCCGATATATTCGCTGAGACACGGAGCCCCGGAGTAACCGACATATCCGCCGAAGCGGCGTGAGCCAGACAGTATCCCTGCAGTTTTTCGCTCTGCGCCACTGCAATATCTGTATTGTTTCCATCTCGAGCGATTGTCAGCGGGAAAATGCCGCCGGGCTGAGTGGTATTGCGCAGCAAAAATGCGAGATCCAGCAGACGACCGGCTGACTCCGGATTGGAAACCGGTACGAGAATCCGCTGTTCTATATCGGTAGAAGCAGGCCGAACCGGAACTTCCGCAGCCATGCGACGTCCGAAATAATCAACCACCCAGGAGCCCAGCGGACAGGTCACCAGAATCATGGCGATCGCGCCGTTCAATACGGATTCATCAAAAATATTCAGGTTGTAACCGACCATAACGGCAGCCAACGTCGCAGCGGCCTGCACCACACTCAGCCCAAACATCACCTGTCCGGCGGCGTGACTGTAGCTGAACATCCGGCGAGCCAGTTGCGCCGCGATGTATTTTGTCAGCACGACCATTATCACCATGGTCGCGCCGACCAGCCAGCTCTGCGGACCGGCGAACATGGCGCGGAAATCAACCAACATCCCGACGGATATCAGGAAAAAAGGAATGAACAGCGTATTGCCAGCAAAAGTCACCCGATTCATCAGCGAACTGTTTTCAGGAATCAGCCGATTAAAAGCCGCTCCGGCCAGAAAGGCTCCGATGATCGGCTCCATGCGAGCAAAATGCGAAAGCCAGGCGCAACCGCAGACGGTTACGATGACAAAAAGAAACTGCGCATTGCTTTTTTCTGTCACCCGCAGAAAAAACCAGCGGGCGGCAACCGGAATGCCACGCCAAGTCAAAACCGTCAACGCCGCCAGACCTAGAATAATCACCGCCCAGAAACTCGGCGTCAAAGCGGTGCCCCGTGCGGAATCGGCAATAATCGCCAGGACCAGTAGCGCCAGTGTGTCGGTGATAATCGTAGCGCCGACGGCAACCGTGACCGGCTCACAGCGTGCGATGCCGAGGCGGCTCGCCAGCGGATAAGCCAACAACGTATGTGACGCAAACATACTGGCCAGCAGTAGCGAGGCGGGCCAGTTCATCCCCAGCACATAATGCCCCGCCAGTGTTCCGAAAATTTGCGGTACAAGAAACGTCAGCAGACCGAAAGCAATGCTACGTTTGTAGCTGCGCGAAAAGCGGTACAGATCAATTTCAAGCCCGGCCAGAAACATAATATAAAGTAGTCCGATCGCACCAAGCAGCGTCACGGCGGAATTACGCTCCAGAACGTGCAGACCGTTGGGTCCCAGCAATGCACCGAAACCCAGCAGTAGCACCAGATCAGGAACACGTAGCTTTTCCGCCAGCACCGGAGCAACCAGCATTCCCAGTGCTAGAATCGTAAAAACTAAAACCGGATCGGTAACAGGAAACATATCTCCTCCATGAAATAAATTCGACCCAGTTGAGGCATAATTCGTCGGGTCAGTTTATGATACCGAGACGGGAAGACACGTCAAGCAATGTTAACCTCCCCAACCTCGACTTCCTGCGGAGGCTCCGGCGAAAGAACCCAACTAAAACGCTCAATTAACCCCGTCTGATACCATCCGTCAAAGGTTCCGCTCAGAAAACGCGAAAGTCCTTCCTCGCGCAATTCAATCCAACTGGTGACTTCAGCGCCGGGAATAATCGGGAAAAAAAGGCAACCCGCCGCGCGGGCCGTCTCTAAATCACCCGGCGCATCACCAACCATCAACGTCAATTCCGGCGCATACCGACCTTTCATCGCCGTCCCCAGCGATTCTACTTTTGATCCGAGCTCCGCACCAGCGATCACATCAACGAACGAATCGATTCCCGCATTGCGCCACTCGCGCACCAGTGCCTCTTCAGCCGTCTGCGAAACGACAATCGCATCAGCGTTTTCACGCAGTTTTTTCAATGTTTGGAAAACTTCGGGGAAAATTGGCATTTCGACAACATCCGCAATCTCTTTACTGACTGCGCGGCTCCAGCTGAGTACTTTTTCTAATTCCGAATCACTGGTTGCAGCAATGCGCTTTACCAACTCGTCTGCGCTCAACGGCACACCGGAATTTACAAAATCCTCCAGCGCAGTGGTGTCCGGAAGATTTATGACCGCCGGAATATATTTTTTAACTCCTTGAAGAATCTGTAATAACAGTTCAAACCGGTTGAGCCCACGCCACGGGGAATAAAGCGCAGTCCACTCCGCTACCTGCCGAAATTCAGACTCGATCGCCTCAAAGCCCCAGAACCGAATCATCCCCGTATGAAAAATACGCTGTTTAATTGTCATACTATCAAAAACACAGCCATCTGAATCAATGGCCACCAGCACCGGGTGATTCGGTTTCAATTCAATCAAATCTGCTTTGCACCACGTCTTCTTCATATCTTCAACAGGCTAACCGTTTAGAGCCCCCCTTGTCCAGAGACTTGCAGTAACCCGAGCTCTCCACTAAACTATCGCTGTTTTATGTCGAATTTTTTTTCCATCTTAAAAGGCACCTACAACATTCTGCCGAAGCGGATGCGCAATTCTGGGCCTATTCACCGGCTCGCATTCCGAATCATGGAAAAAACTGGAGACCAAGAGGATATCTACTCGCCTCGCTATTATCAAACCATGGTAGAACCCTATGCGCGACAGAGTGTTTCACAAATAGCAAAATCCATTACAGAAACCTTTCACCCGAAATCCGTGATCGATGTCGGTTGCGGCTCGGGAGCTCTGCTCGTTGCGCTGCGCAAAACCGGCCTGCGCCACCTGCTTGGATTGGACGCCTCTGAAGCCGGACTCGACATCGCCCGAGCCCGCGGACTCGACACTTATTTATTTAATCTCATCACCGGCAAATGGAGCCGCACCGACTGTTTCGATATTGCGATCAGCATGGAAACCGCCGAACATCTTCCGGAAACAGCGGCCGAGCACTATGTGGCATTGCTCTGTTCACTAGCCCCCGTAGTCATCTTCACCGCTGCGCAACCCGGCCAAGGCGGTATCGGTCATTTGAACGAACAACCCCCGTCCTACTGGATTGAGCTCTTTAAAGAATATGGCCTGCACCCAGCAGAGGCCATCGTATCAGCTTGGCAACCCGTCTGGATCGCCGCTGGGGTCGCTAATTTTTATACCCGCAATCTCATGATTTTTCAAAAGGAAAAAACTTCGCTCATTTGAATGCTAAAGCGTTTTAAGAAAAGACGTAGCCCATACTGCAAGCCCTCCGGAATACCGGAGAGGCTCGCCCTACAAGTTTTCGTGTAGGACGTCCTTCCGAAGAGGGTGCGTAACCGGTATTTATTCATAACGGAACCCATTGTGGGGCAGACATTCCTGTCTGCCCATTTACGCAGACAAGAATGTCTGCGACACGGGATCAAATACCGAAGATCATGTGTGTCTGGCTTCATACGCCGCCAATGCCGCGGGCAACTGCGCACGCAGATTCTGCAGGCGAACGGCATCCGGCGGGTGCGTGGAAAAAATACTAGAAGCGGGATCCGCTCCGTTACGATGCTGGGCAGCGCGCTCCCAGATACGTAGAGCGGCCCGCGGATCATAACCAGCTTTCGCCATGTACATCAAACCGACCGCGTCCGCTTCATTCTCATCCATCCGCGAATAACGCGTCATCCACATCCCATTATAAACGAATAATCCACCGGCGGCAGCAATCTGGGCAAGTTGCTCATATTTTGTGTCCTTGGCGGCAATCATGCCCACAATGGCGAGCCCATTCACCGGCATGGCTCGGGTCAGCGCCTCGGTGGAATGGCGACAATTAACATGGGCAATTTCATGCGCAATCACGGCGGCAATTTCATCCTCATCGCGCGCCAACCCTTTCTGCGGATCCCAAAGTCCCTCATACACCATAATTTTCCCGCCAGGGGCCGCCATCGCATTAACGACATTGGTTTGGATCAACACCACCTCATAAGGCAGATTCGGCAGAGCTGAAACCGCACTGATACGGCGGACCATCTCTTTAAGCTGTGCCAAACGGACGGCATCGGCATTAACCGGCACGCCGCGCTGTTTCATTTCGGCTACCGTTTCGCTATACGCCTGAGACCCGAACTCAACATCCTGCTGCAACGAATAAAAATTCCGCGTCTGCTTACCCGTTACTGCATCCATCGTTGAACATCCGGTGAACAGTAGTGACGCAGCGACTAAACTAATAATAAATAATTTTTTCATAGAAACCTCAAAAGTTAGATTCAACCATCGGCCGGCAAACCAGTTCATGCACCACCACGTCATCCGGCGCATTAATACACTGAACGATCATCTGCGCAACCGACTCCGGGCGCATGTAATCGGGCCGATCAATTTCACGAAAGTCCGTATCGACGCCACCTGGATACACGCCGGTCACTTTAACGCCAGACTGCCGAGCCTCTTTGATCAAACAAAGAGTAAAACCGTGCAGCGCATATTTCATGGTGCTATACGTCGAATAGTTCTCTAGGCTGGTGCGAGCGACCGTGCTAACGACGTTCAAAATATGACCACTTTTACGCGCACTCATTTCCTTGAGCGCCTCGCGGCAGAGCAGATAGGGTGCCCGAAAATTCGTGGCATACGAAGCATCGAGTCGCGCTATATCAACCGCGACAATCGGTTCTTTGCCGGGATTGAAGCCGGCGTTATTGACCAGCACATCAATCTGGCCGAGAGCGCGGCGAGCCGATTCATAAAGCGAAACAACGGCTGACGAGTCGGACAGATCACAAAGTTCACCCAGACAGCCGGTCTCCTTTTTTAAAGCATCCAGCAACTGCTGGTCGCGGCCCGTAGCAAATACCGTGAAACCTTGCGCACAGAGTTGCTTAACCACCTCGCGTCCGATGCCTCGCGTCGCTCCTGTCACTAAAACCGTTCGACTCATAAAAACCTCCACGTCTCACATTTTGGGCAACTCGAGCTGATCGAACTGCGCCAAGAAAGTTTTCATGCGCGCAACGATTTTCGCCACGCCGCCCTCTTCTTCGCTCTCAATATTCAACGGCAGTACCGGATCGTGCAACGACTTACGCAATAGTGCCCAACCATTGCCGTGCGCTGCGTCACAGGTGACGTGGACGCCTTCATAATTGTTCGGTGTGATCGACCAGCCCGGCTCCTGCTCGACAAACTGTATAAAGGCCTCCAGCACTTTTCCACCGTAGGCACCAAAATCTTCTACTTTGATCTTGGCGCGAAACTCGCGAGCTTCTTCTGGCTCCGGTAGCCCCGCCAGCATTTCAACGATAGACCCTTTCCCAGCTGCATGAAGCTGTGCCGCCTTAATCAAAATCTTGGCAATCTGATAGGCACCGTCATCGAGAAAATAGTTTTCTTTCAGCGCGCCATGACCGGAAGTTTCCATCGCCAACCACGATTCCCGACCTTCGGCGTTCAGCCGGATGGATTCATTGATCACGTTCTTATAGCCACGTTTGAAGCGGTGATGCACGCCGCCCAGCTTTTCCTCGATCCAATATTTGAGCCCAGTCGAAGTTACCGAGTCAGTCACGATCACCGTACCCGGATGCTCTTCGAGAACGATGGAGGCCATCAGTGCGATAAACCGGTTGCGGTTAATCGGCTTGCCGTTTTTATCCACGGCTCCGGCACGATCCACGTCCGTATCGAAAATAATACCGAGATCGGCACCGGCCTTCTCCACCGCAGTGATAACCGCATCCATCGCGGTTTTATCTTCCGGATTCGGGATATGGTTCGGGAACCGGCCGTCCGGATCAAGGAACTGACTTCCCTTCGTATCAGCACCCAGCGGTTTAAGAACTTTATCTACGAAAAATCCGCCCGCCCCGTTACCGGCATCCACAACAATCTTCAGTCCGGATAACGGCTTATCGCCCTGCCCAGCACCTTTACGAATCGTTGCCACTAGCGATGCGGTATAATCATCCATCAGATTAATTTTTGCCGCTTTTTTACCGCCCTTGGAATCGAACAGACCCGTCTCTGTTGCAAGTGTCAAAATCTTTTTAATGTCCTGCTTTTCAAGTCCGCCATCGCGGGTGAAAAATTTCAAGCCGTTACGATTAAACGGCAGGTGACTGGCCGTTAGCATGATCGACCCGTCGTAGGCATGATTTTCAAAAACGGTTGCCATAAACATCGCTGGCGTTGAAGCAAGGCCACAGTCAGCAACCGCGCACTCTGCTCTCCTCAAACCCTGAAAAACCGCCAGCTTAATCTGCTCGGCAGAGAGTCGCGAATCATGCCCGACGGCCACTTTAAGCTGGCTGGCCGGAACGTCTTTTTTCTCAGCAAGCCATTGTGCAAACGCAAAGCCAATCGGACGAACGATCTCCGGAGTTAAAGTAACCGACTCCCCGATCACCCCTTCTAGAGCAACACCACGCACATCACTACCGTTCTGCAACTTAAACCAGGTCTGACCCATCGTTTTTCTCCAGTTAAATTCAACTCCACCTCCAACGCATAACACAAATCGGCACGAATTTCAAAGCTTCGACCACGCTCAAATCGCACAGGGTTGAGAACCTTTCAGGGTGCGCCGACGTCCCCGTCGGCACTGAGACGCCCCGCGCTTGACCATGGCCAATCTTCCGCACGCTCGCAAAGTCCAGCCTTCACCGGATTTTGATGAATGTAGTCCACGGCGCTGTGAAAATGCTCCTCGTCCCGAATGTAGCGATCCCAGTATTCCCGTTGCCACAAGTGTTTGGTATCGGGGATCCCCAGATTTAATGTCTCATTGCGTGCCAGTGCCCAACGCGCAGTGCAGGATTTCCAGCCCTGCACGATTCGGGCGATCGAGTCGCCGGGTTCCACAAGCACATGCACATGATTCGGCATAATGCACCAAGCCGCGAGCGAATATCGCCCTCCATGGAAAAGGAGTAAGGACTCTTGCACTTGCTGCGCCAAAGCTGGATGTCGCAACGCACAGCAACCCATGCCGGAATCCAGCCAGCATTCGATCTTCTTGCGTCGTTCAGAATCTAGCCGATCAACAGGAACTCGGGAGAGCTCTTCTTCCAAGGCGTGCAGCTTTTCCTGAGGCAAACTGTCCGCAAGTCGGAAAGTAATGGTTTGCAACAACCCCTTGCGATCCCGATGAGGCAAATAGCCGCGTGAATACCACCCGGGAGCGCCAATGCCGGGAGCGCCGACGTCCCCGTCGGCTTGCTTATCCTCGCTTCCATGATTCCCCTTAATCATGTGTTCCCTCGGCTTTTCTTCGGTTTTCGAGATTTGCCGACGGGGACGTCGGCGCTCCCAGAGGTCATCTGCGTGTAAAGTTCAAAGAGCTTTTCCAGCCGCTCGGTGTCGTTCTTGAAGCGGCGACCGATATAGATGTGTTCCAACGTCTCGTCGTTGCGCTCGTGAGCCTCGCGCAGATTGGCGGGCATTCCGGGAGCGCCAACGTCCTCGTTGGCATGCTTGCGCACAGCGGCAGAATGACGCGGCCACTCTCTTTCAGCAAAGAAGATTTCGATATAACTCGTATCAAGCTTCTGCAAGTAAACCGTATGGTCGAACTCGGAAGCTGACGACTGTCTTATCCGCGATGGGATGAAACAAGTGTTAACCACAAAACTCCGCCATCACCGGCAGGAACTTCGACGTTCAAGCTGTTGCCGTTTTGCACCTGAAGCTCCGGCAGGCCAAATCGTCCGGCAACGCACCAATTCCCAGTAGGCAGAATAACGGTCTGTTTGAAATTCCGCTTCGGTCCGAAACCGTGAGCCACTAGTAGTGCTTCTGTGCCTGTTGCGTTAACCCGCAGCACGGCCTGCCCTCCCCGCAGATGCCGGTGACTATCCACTGGGGTGCCGAATATCCGCGAGGTGCCGTCAGCAATGATCCGCCATATCTGGCGATAAAACTGCAGGGCTTCTTTCACAATGCTCCAGTGTGCTTCAGTGAGTTCCGGCAGATCACCTGAAAGACACATGCGGCCGAGGAACGTAGCGGACAGAGAATAACGCAAACGTTTTTCATCATCCTGTGCACGTAGCACCGCCCACACCTGACACTGCCGGGCTGGGATTAGCCGCTGAAGATTCGCCGCAATCACAGGGATTTCCCGGGTCTCGTGGGCATCAGAAAAAGATGATAGTGCCGTAAGCGCCATCATGGACGGCTCGAGACGATGTCCGCCACTGGCGCAATTCTCGACAACCAGCTCTGGAAGCATTGCGCGCAGTTCTTTCAAAAACCGGTAAACCGCCTCAATCTGCAATCGCAGTCCTTCCCCAAAAGAATCCGGATGATCGCAACCGATACCTAGTGTTGTATTGTAATCAATCTTCAAATAGCCAAAACCTTCGCGGCGCAGGAGTTCAGTCATGCGCTCATTCAGATACTGCACGACTTCCGGCAGATTAAAATTCAGACCGCGACGTTCACCGTCACTTACCGGCATACCATCCTGCTGTAAAAACCACTCTGGGTGTTCACTCCATATCTTAGAATCTCTACCGGCTGTTTCATATTCAA
The DNA here is from genome assembly GCA_038213895.1 of Kiritimatiellales bacterium. Lineage (GTDB taxonomy): Bacteria > Verrucomicrobiota > Kiritimatiellia > Kiritimatiellales > Tichowtungiaceae > Tichowtungia. Next base: position 35,511 of record JBBQSL010000004.1, read on the forward strand.
ACCAAATCCCGGGAATGATCCCGCAAGAACGGACGTGATCCGCGACGACCTTCAGGCCGTCCGGAAATAAATCCGGGTTGGGAATCCAGTCTCCATGAGATAGCCCCCACGGACGGGTGATGTCTGCCTTGTACCAACCGGCATCAATAATCAGATATTTAACCGGGGTGCCGCGCAACCGTTCCGCAATGGCACCGATCCGTTTTGCTGAAGGATCGCCCCATGTCGTACACCACTCATTAAACATAACGGGCAGATCGCGATCGACCTCCGGCGCTACAGTCAGCGCTGTTTTTTCCAGCGGCGCACGCAACCGGTCACACAAGTCATCCACCGTTCCGTGACAACAGGCGATATACGCCGTCGGCGAAGTAAAACGCTCACCAGGATTCACTGTTTTCATCCAATGGCCGAACTCGCGATCAGCCAACCCTCCGGAAAGCGCCGCCGTATCATCTCTTCTGTAAAACTCAATCTGCCACGACCCGGCCCAGGCTAAATACGCCCCCCAGCAAACTCCAACTTTACGATCTTCAATCGCCGCCCACGGATGGAATCCCCGTACCGGCATAGTACCCACCTGCCCGAAGCGTTCCGCGCGAATGCCATAACCCGACCAAGATCTCTCCAGATGCAGTTTTTCAAACGGAATGGATTCCAAGAAACCTTCCGCGCTCCATGTGCTTCGAAACCGATACGCGACCAATCGGCGTGCAGCATCGGCCCGGTCAAACGGAGTAATCGCGCCCAGTGAAAAACTGCTTAGCATTTCAAGCTTCAATGGGGCCTTGCTTTGATTGATGAACGTGGTGCGAGACTCCAACGAGGGAGTCACCCCATCCCAAGTCAACTCATGATCCACTTGTCCTTCCGGACAAGTCAGAGTCGTAAACACCTTCCAACCGCCGTCGGCAAACTGTTCCTGACGTTGACCGGTATATTTTAAGTTCATTGTATCGGCTGCATTGCGCATGGTACGTCCGGCAGAGGCACCTCCTGGATTTGCATGGCTGGCCAGTTTCAGTTGAACCAGAGAATCAACCCCCACCGCTGGCAGATTTTTCCAACAGTCTGGCAACCCGGGATATTCCGGTCCGCCGGAAAGAACGGCCCGACGACGGACGGTTTTCCCTGCTAAAGACACTGGCAGTAACAGCAGGCCGGTCTGCATGGAGGACGTATCGATCAAATAGTGAACCAGCGTATCGCCGGCAACAAACTCACTCAGTGTTTCAATCATGATTAAATTACCCTAAGCCCGCACCGCATCAAATAACGCAGCAATATTAGCGGGAGGAATATCCGGAAGAATCGCTTCGTGACTAGGCGATATAATCAACCCGGTCGGAAAAATTAAGCGGAGTTCACGAACCTTATTCCGCACCTGCTCCGGAGTACCTTTCACCAACAGATCCTGAACGTCCACCCCGCCGCAGAAGGAAACCGCAGCACTGAAATCGTCATGCAGCGGTTGCGGTTCCATGCCGGACGCCAGAGCCTGAATAGGATGAATTACATCCGCACCGAGCGAGATCAAATCAGGGATAATTTTACGGATGGCACCGCAGGAGTGATGCATTACTTTGATCCCATGCGAATGGGCCTGATTGATTAGCTTCTGTGTCCCCGGAAACACAAACTCGCGCAGCAGTTCCGGACTCACCAGCAGGTCGTTCTGGCTGCCAAAGTCGTTGCCGATCAACACCGCCTCTACCCGGCCTTCGGCGGCCTGATAAAAAATTTCATTCGCTGCTAGGTAGAATTCCGTAATGCGATCAATTACCGCCTGATAGATTTCCGGTTCTGTCAGCATCACCATCATGGCGTTTTCCATACCGAAGGCGGCGCAGGCATCCTGAAAATGAGCTGACCACAAGACGCCGAGTTTGACGAATCCGTCTGGCGCGGCGTCAATCGCTTTACGGCAGGCCTCAACACTCATATGCTTCTGCGGGTCAGGCCAGGCAAAATCACGAACACAGGCGGGATCGGTTTTATCTGCGAACCAGCCGGATTCCGTCAAGGTACGCTCCTCATAACCGTCACTCTTGTAAAAATCAAAAGCACAGGCAATATGATTGGAGGGCGGATGGTTGTACGGCACCTCGATCGGCCAGATATCATCACCGATCTTCCGTTTGAGCTGGGCGATGTCGCTTACCTTGAAATAGTTCAGTAGCGCCGGAATTGCATGTTTTTCGGGAATACCCAACCAACTGGCCGGACGGTCGACTGGTCGGCGCGTGATCGTTGCGTGAAACCTCTCGATTGAATTCATCATTGCGATATTCCAGTCGGCAATTCAAAGCAGATGATTTCGTGAATCAGTATCCGGGGAACTGTTACTTCAACTCCACCGTCGCTAACTTTGAAAAAAAGATCTTCATTTGATTCCGCTGTTCTGACGGCGGCAAAGGGAAGCGGGATATTGAGCCGCAATTTCACATCGGTTAAGGCAACTGGATCTTCATGTACTTCCGGATGCAATGGTGTTTTTCTCGAGGGAGACCAGTTGATTAGGTGCACCATGTAGCGGTCAGGGAACCCCGCTTGAGCATCCCCCGGCTGATAAGTTACGGTCACTTCTGTGCTGAGCGGTGCACTGGTTTCAATAAGACGCTGAGGAAGAATCTGATCCAGCAATTTCTCAAATGCCGAACGGTAAACCCAATAGCCTTTGCTGTAGTAACTGGCACCCAGCGGGAACCCGAGCAATCCAACCCGCCCGCTAACCGCCAGTACTGAATAGTCGGTAGCATGATCAAACGGAGTATGCTTATGGCTTGTATAATGTTCTGCGCTCCGCTGGAAAAGCGGCTCTCCGAGCTGCGCCATCGTTTTTGCAGGCGCATTAACCTCCCATTGCGAAGCTCCTTCGTACAATGCATAAGCGTAGGCTGGCATGCTCTCGACAAAGTTAGAATCGACAGCAAGATAGGCTGGCTTATACGGGGAGTCCCCCTTGTATGAAAAGCCGTACAGTTCAAGCCACGACAAACCGGTATCAGCGGATAATCCGGCATGGTGACTCACGATGACTGCGCCGCCGGCAGCAATGTACTTATGCAACCGCTCAGCCATTTTATCATCCGGCCTCAATTCATCTGGGATCACTACCAGTTTGTAAGATTCCCATGCCTGACAAGGCTCAACCACATCAAACTGAAGGTGACACTCCATCATGAGCTTTGCCATGCCGAAGACATCCTGCTGAAGCACTCTATCCTGAACAATGTCAGGAATCAAAAGTGCGGCTTCGGTGACTGGCGCTGTATGATGTAGCCAGGGTTCCAGTTTTTTTATACGGCCGTACGATTTTCCAATTACATGATAAACTGCAGCGTCAAGAACGCCGTCCGGCGGCATCTGATCACCGACATCGCATCGGGCGGCATTGGCTGATATACTGGCCAATTCCACATCGAGTTGCTGCGGCAGTTTCAATCCACCAAAGTCGGCCCAGGAAGAAACGAAACGCCCGGTCATGCCAAACACCGGCACGCCAAAATTCCGCTGATACCGGATATGCACCGGCGCGAACATATAACCCCACTGCGGATCGGTTGGAAGAGCTTCGATATCAATGCTATCCAAAAACTCGACCCGTTCACTGACCCTTCCCAAACCTATATCATTAAAATCAATCTGAGCGTCTGGGCGGACAGCCTTAACAACGGCTTTCATCTGTCGGTGGAAGTCGATGAAGTTTTTATTCTGATGCAGCCGCTGCACTTCTTTATCATAAGGATCTAACCCCGAAGCACGTATCTGCCGCAGGCATTCCTTGCAGTAACATTCAGCAGTGATCGGCTCGGCCATGTCGAGCCAGGCTCCGTTCAGTTCGTATTTCGAAATAAATTCATGAATATGATCGGCCATCAGATTTACAAATTCCTTGTTTCCGAGACACAGAGCGGTCCAGCCGGGCGTTTCGCCAGTCTTGGGTCGATAATCTGTTCCATCCCTTTTAACCATATTCCATTCAGGATGCGCGTCTGCCAGATAGTCATCCCAGGCCGTACAGTAATAAGCGTACACCGTAATGTTGCGCTGCCGGCAGGCCTTCACCTGCGCGTCAAGCAGATCGAATGACAAGCCGGGATGAACCGGGCCGTATTGACTCGGATAATAAAAATAACCGTGCATATCTTTGGCGAACACCACTACACTATCGACATTTCCGGCGAGAAGCTGGTCTCCCCACTGATCCGCATTAAATTTTTCTGCGATTCTCGGGACATGTTTTGAATTATGAAAATCGAGATGTATTTTCCGCCACGGCAACGTACTAAATTCAAAAAAACGGGGATCGATACGAAAGTTTCCCACAGATCCCGTGAGGTTTGAATCGGTTGCACAAGCTTGCGTCATATGTTTTTTTTCTATCTGCATAGGAATTCCTTTATTGCCACAACAGGCATAAAAATTATTCATAGTCCCACTTATGCACCCAAGGATCGTTGGTTTCCTTCTGAAATCGTTTAATCTTTTCGCAAAAATCCCGTACATCTTTTTTATATTCATTCCGGTCGGCAAGATTAATCAATTCACGCGGATCGTTTTCCAGATCGTAAAGCTCAAACTGTGGCCGATGAAGATAGGCCTGTACTCGTCGACCGCCGAGCATCTCTGACTGATCACGCAATACAGCCTGCCATGTAGCTGAATGCCACAAGTCGAATGCGCTGGAGTAGGTCAACGGATGAGCAATGTTCCAAATAAACTTCTGCGTCTTGGTGCGGACAATGCGCATTGGATAATAATTAGTAACCTCATGAAATGTATGTGCTCCATATACCTCTGTACGCCAATCCTCTGGAGATTCCTTTCCGATAACACGCCGGAAAGATTCGCCATGAAACTGGCAGGAATTTTCTGGAAGTACCCCAGCAAAATCAAGAATTGTCGGGGTTATATCCACCCAACTAATCATGGCATCACTAGCAAGACCGGATACTTCATGCTCTGGAGCCTTAACGATGCAGGGGAGCTGCATACCCGGATCATAAAGCGTGGTTTTTGACGCAGGAAATGCTGCGCCGTTATCAGAGAGATAAAGTATCAGTGTATTATCATACTTGCCGGTTTCTTTTAGAATTTCAATCAGTCGGCCGATTCCGCGGTCGAGGCGAGAAATAGACTGATAATACTGCGCCAACTCGGCACGAGCCTCGGGAATATCATTCAAAAATTGCGGGATAATAACTTCTTCATCACTATAAATTCGCTCTGCATCGCCGGGATAAGATTCCGAGGGATTTCCAAATCGATTCGGTTTGCAAGGATGCGCCTCAACGACACCACCGCCTCGGTGTGGATTAAAGGATGCCCAATATAGAAAAAACGGCTCGTCCAGTTCAACAAACTCCCGACAGTCATTGGCCATCCTTACGTCATCACGGTCAATATGGTTTTCCGGCAACGCGAAATCGAACGAAAATAACTTATCCGGTGCATAATGCTTTTTTCCAGCCCGACCGGTACGATATCCAGCAGACTTCATTCGCGCCGGAAGAGTTACAACTGAATCCATGCAGGCAAAATGATTACAATCATGAGCCAACCCATACATTCCGTTCGCATGATTGTGCAAGCCGGTCAGAATCGCGGATCGGCTGGGAGAACAAGAAGACGTTGTGCAAAAGGCATTAGTAAATCGAGTTCCGTCCGCTGCTAACGCATCTATATGCGGTGTTGCAATTGCCGGATTACCATAGCAACCGAGAGCCTCGCGACCGTGATCATCAGACACAATTAGTACTATATTACACTTTTTAGCCATGATCATTTCCCGTCTATCGTTATACATTCCTAAATGCCCAAAACCCTTCCCCCATCTTTAACATCCGCTCCGCTAATCAACACGGACAGAACTATTACACTTACGCTCATGAAGTTGCCGTTTGATGGATTCTACTTTTTTGTGTGTCAGCGGATAATAATACATAAAAACTAATCCTATCAGGATGAAAAAAGCCGGTAGCGTGTAAAAAATTATGCGCATACGAAAAACCACCTCATCGGGAAGGACATTCAGACCCGCCTTCCCCTTGGCACCGATCCATGAAAGGAGGACTCCGCCGATTACAATCGCCAGAGAACTGCCCAGTTTCCAGACCCACTGGTAAACCGCACCAAAAATCGCTTCACGCCGCCGACCCGTCAATAATTCATCCAGATCACAGACATCCGCCAGCATAGAGGCGATAAGCATCCAAAGAATGGTCATCGAAGGGATAACGATAATCTGAGAAAGAACCTGCAGATACGGATATGCTGGATTCTGCGTGAGCCAGAAAGATGATTTGCCTATGGCTAAAAGAACCAGCACGCCCATTGCCGCCCTCCGCTTTCCAACTCGTTTGGCGATTTTATTCCCCAAAGGGATGCACAGCATCGACGCAATGTTTCCGATTGTTCCTGCCGTTGCAACCAGTGCTCCGGCCGCAACTTTGTTTCCCTTAAACACATAGTAAATGTTGGTGTACATCATCATCGGCGAAACCAACAACGACCCGCATACACCAACCGTCAAAGCAAGACACAGTAATAAAAAAGGCCGATTCTGAAGCACAGAAGACATCGACTTAAAAAGAGGCACTTTCTCTGCCCGCACAGACAAGGTCTTCCGTTCCCGGCAAAACAGTGCAGAGGGAAGACCAAACAGACAAAGAGCAATTCCTATAATCAATCCTACATAGCGAACCCCAATTACTTCGTTCGCATTGAAAACGAAACAAAGCGGATAGAGCCAGCCGTGGCCTAGAGCCATAAGATTAGAAAACCAGCCCCGAACGGCCTGAACCGTTGTTCGTTCATGATAGTCATCACTCAACTCCATTCCCAAGGCCTGAAAGGGAATATTCCAAATGGTGTTTGCAATATAGAAAACAATCAACCCAATCGTAAAATATAAGAATAACCCGTTTTCACTTAACCCTTGGGGGGCTATCCACAGTAGCGGATAAAGCAGTAACATCAGAATCGCCCCGACAAAAATATACGGACGGCGGCGACCCCAGCGAGTCCGCGTGTTGTCTGAAATATGCCCCATAACAGGATCTGTTAGCGCATCAGTCACTCGGGGCAATGCTATCGCTAATCCAACCAACCCCGGGTTGACCCCCAGTGCAATCGCATAAATCGGCATCGCCAAAGCCGGAATCGAATTCATCAACATGTCGTTGAATCCACCAGCCCCCCAGCTAATCCGTTCCACCCAAGAACTCTGCTTCGTCTGGTTCGCCTCCAGATTATTTGATTCTTTTCTCGCACTCACAAACGAACCTCCTTGGACTTAAGCCCTAATTTCAACATATTCTTTCTGCTGATTCCCGGAGGTTCGTGAGAAACAGACATCCGACCACTTCAGCCCGCATCGGTGAATCAACGCCGTCGAATCATTCTGTGTTTTAGACATCGTGCGTGCGTCTTCAGACCAACCGTGAACCCGTCGGGCTCCAGCACGATAGGATTCCAAACGAGCCATGAAAAGCGCACGAACATCCTGATGCGCACTGCTGTGAAATAGGTTTTCCAGCTCGCCCGGATCGGTTTGGTGATCATACAACTCGCCGTCTTCCGGGACTTCGTCATAATACACAAATCGGTAACGCTTATC
>JBBQSL010000005.1:0-41383 GCA_038213895.1 Kiritimatiellales bacterium
AGGTGCTATGGCATGGCTACCACTTCATCTTCGTCTGTAAACCACAATCGCACACCTCTTTGTATGACTGGCTCGGACGGCTCGAACCCGGCGTGGATATCCACACGCAAACACGCCGGATTAAAAACAAAGGCAAATTTGAAACCCACACCTTGCGCTACGCCAACGACGTTCCCCTGACCGAAGGCGAAGGTGCGCTGCGGGTCAACTGGATGGAGCACAAGGTTGTGCGAGAGGGGAAGCAAACCTACATGAACAGCTTTGTCATCGACCGCCCGATCAACGCAGACAACGCACTGGAACTCGCCGGAGCCGGGCGGGCGCGTTGGAAAGTTGAGAATGAAAACAACAACACGCTGAAAACCAAGGGCTACCACCTCGAACACAACTTCGGGCACGGTAAACAGCACCTAAGCTCCCTGCTCGCCACGATGAACATTCTCGCCTTCCTGCTGCACACACTGCTCGAAGCGAACGATGAGGCCTACAGGCTCATCCGTCAGCGGCTGGGCTCACGTAAGACTTTTTTTGAGCACGTCCGAGCCCTGACGTACTACCAATGCTTCGGCAACCTGCCCGAACTGTTCGACTTCATGATGCGCGGCCTCGAAATCGGCCCGTACGAATTCGGATAGAGCCGTGGACAAATCCTCCGCCCGCCTCAGCAACCGCCCGTCCAACGCCATATTGAGAATTGCTGCAACGCCAGCCTCATCTGCAAGGCTAACAAGTGACAACAACATTTTTTTTGTGCAACCCGCGCCCTCGGAGTCCTTCAGGGACAAACAACCGATCAATGGTAAGGCCGCCATCAAGAGTCTCTCGTAAGTCGTAATAACCCCCGTTGCCAAATGCATGCCGATGCGAACTAAATTGGACCTCGCGAAGTTCGCTGCCGTTTTTGCCAAGCGCGATCAGGACGGGATTCTTTTTCATGCGGTGCATGATACCCGCTTCATGGACGATAAGTCCACAGACAATGAGTCTAGTTTGGCGAGATTTGCCATTCTTTGCAAAGTCAGACATGATTCGTTGCCTCAGGAGAATGAATATGGCCGCCGAAAACGTTATTACCGACCTTTTTTCACAAATCATGTCGAAATATTGGTGGGTGCTGTTGATTCCGGCGATTCCACCGCTGTTGAAAATGTTTGCGCCTCTAATTAAAGGAAAAGTCGGCGAGGGTGTGGTGAATCTGGCAGCGAAGCTCCGACTTGATCCTAATATTTATCATCTGCTCAAGGATGTAACCGTTCCCACCAAAACCGGCACAACGCAGATCGACCATGTGATTGTGTCAAAATTCGGCCTTTTCGTGATCGAAACCAAAAATTACAAGGGCTGGATTTACGCAAACGCCAAAGATGCCAAATGGACGCAGGTGAATTTTAAGCAAAAGCACCGCTTTCAAAATCCTTTGCGCCAGAATTACGCGCACATCTGCGCACTGTCCGAGTTGCTCGACCTCCTGAAAGAGAAGATCCACGGCGTGGTTTGCTTTATGGGCGATGCGAAGTTTAAAACCGAAATCCCGGACGGCGTTTTTATTCAGGGACGCTACGTGACCCACATCCAGTCGTTCAAAAACCCGATTTTCTCCGCTGAAGAAGTCGCCGCTCTCATTCAGCGCATCGAATCGGGTCGACTTGAACGCGGATTTAAAACCAACCGAGCCCACGTTCAGCAGTTAAACAGCCGGAGGTCAGTGGTCAGAGATTTGAAGTCAGAAGGTCAAAGGGCAGAGATCAGAAGCCAGAGATCAGGAAAAAACGTTCCCTCCAAAAATGATTTTTACGTTCTCTGAACTCTTTTGCAGTTACCCATTCCCCGACGTGGTTCAAGGATCTCTGCGGGGATAAATTTAGACAAAACCGCATGATATTCGGTACAGACGCGGTCGCAGCCCTATCTATTTTTGACCGCAAAGCAACAGTTGCTGTAACCGTGCACAGTGGATGCGGCAAGAAAATCCTGTCGATCCTGTTATCCTGTCAAAAACTCCCGCTTTATGTGGGGTGGTTATGCCCCCGTCTTTGGGGAAGAGTTGGGAAGAGCCGAAGAGCGTGCAAACATTGGGTAAAGTGGGTGTGGTGGCGGGACCCGGAATCGAACCGGGGACACGAGGATTTTCAGTCCTCTGCTCTACCAACTGAGCTATCCCGCCATAAAAAGAAGCGCGCATATTACGCAAAAATCAACTGATGTCAAACGAAACGCGCTTCCCTTTCCACTTGTTTCACCCGGCACTCCTCTTTACTCTTCCACCTATGTACGTGCTCAACAGTCTAATGCCCGTTTTTCTAATCATTGCACTTGGAAAATTGCTTTGCCGAACCGGTTTTTTCTCCCCAAGCCTCATTAAAGGTCTTAACCAGCTCACGTACTGGGTCGCTCTGCCCGCCCTGCTCTTTGCCGAAATTTCCAGCGCAGTCTTTGATAGCGGCGAAGTCAACCGTATTACCCTGCTACTAATCAGCGCCACGTTGATTTCTTTTCTGCTCGGCTACCTCGCGGCACTACTGTTGCGTCTGCCGCATCGTGCACTCGGCGCATTTGTTCAAGGCTGCGGACGCGGTAATAACGCCTTTGTCGGCCTGCCGGTCATCCTTTACGCGATGAGCAGCATTTTCCCTAACGTTAAAACCATCGCTACCGTGGCTCTCGGCCCAGCTATTATTTTCTACAACATTTCTTCCATCATCATTCTGTTGGCCCACGGCGAACGACAGCATAAAGGAGCCGCAGCAGTCGGTGTGTTCCTTAAGCAATTAGTACTGAATCCAATGATCCTTGCCTGCGTTGCTGGACTGCTAATCAACCGAGCCGGTATCACCCTTCCGCTGATCCTCTCACGAACCTTTGCATCGCTCGGGCAGGCGGCGCTACCGCTCGCTCTGCTGTGCATCGGCTCTTCACTCACGTTCGAAAAATCACCAGCCGCCATTGCACCGGCAATCATCGCCTCCGTCATTAAAGTTTTCATCCTGCCAGCAATCGGTTTTCTGCTCGGACACCTCTGGGGTCTCTCCGTTATGGAAATGAAAATTCTGCTCATCTACCTCGCCTGTCCAACCGCCACGGCCAGTTATGTCCTCGCCGATATGTTCGGCAGTGACGCCCCGCTCGCCAGTCGTATCATCGTCATCAGCACGCTGCTTTCCGCAATTTCGCTTAGTATCGTTGTAGCTATGTAAAGGATTCACGTATGATCCCAAAAAAACGCTTTGGAAAAACCGAATTACAAATGCCTGTACTCACCTGCGGCGGTATGCGCTACCAGCAGAGCTGGCAGGACGACGAGGCCGCCCGTCAATCTGTGACGGAGGAAAATCAAAAAAATCTCGAAGCCACCGTCCGCTACGCGCTCGACCTCGGCATCAATCACATCGAAACCGCCCGCGGCTACGGCACCTCGGAATTCCAGCTCGGAAAATTTCTGCCCTCACTTCCGCGCGACCAAATGATCGTCCAAACCAAGATTGGCCCGAAGGATACGCCCGCCGAGTTTCTGGAAACATTTGAAACATCCATGTCGGCCTTGAAGCTCGACTATGTTGACCTGCTCGCGATCCATGGGATTAACAACGAAGAAACCTTGCAACAGGCTCTTAAAAGCATGCCTGCACTCGAACAGCTCAAAAAAGAAGGCCGCTGCCGTCACATCGGCTTCTCCACGCATGGCCCGGCACACACCGTTGTCAAAGCCATCGAAACGGGCCTCTTCGACTACGTCAACCTCCACTGGTACTTCGTGTACCACCCGACCAACCGCGCGCCGGTCGATGCCGCCGCCAAACTCGACATGGGTGTCTTCATCATCAGTCCCGTCGATAAAGGCGGCAAACTCTACGAGCCGCCGCCCAAACTCATCGACCTTTGCCAGCCGCTCACCCCGATGGCCTTCAACGACCTCTACTGCCTGCGCGACCCGAAGGTTCATACGCTCTCCATCGGTGCCGCGCGTCCGTCGGATCTCGTCGAACACGTCGCCGCCGTCCAGAACATGGAAGAAAAATTTCCAACCCTTGGAAAAATCGAAGCCAAACTTTTCCAGGCCTTGGAAAAATCACTCGGTGCCGAGTGGGCGCACCGCTGGCACGAAGGGCTTCCGCGACAAGTTGACACGCCCGGCGAAATCAACATTCCGGAAATTTTGCGCCTCTGGATTTACGCCAAGGGACTAGACATGGTGGCGTTCGGTAAAATGCGCTACAATCTCATGGGCAATGCTGGACACTGGTTCCCGGGCCAAAACGCCGCCAACATCGATCAGGTTGATTTGACTGACGTCTTGAAAAACAGCCCCTTCGCTCAGGAGATTCCCGCCATCCTGCGCGAGGCTCACCAGATGCTTTTCGACGAACCAAAAAAACGTCTCAGCGAGTCGTAAGCGGCGGAAACGGAATCAATTTAAGGCAGGCAGGATGCCTGCGATACGTACCGCGGGCTTCCAGAGCGTTTTAAGAAAAGTCGTAGCCCAGACTGCAAGCCCTCCGGAATACCAGAGAGGCTCGCCCTACAAGTTTTTGTGTAGGACGTCCCTCTCGAAGAGGGCGTAAATAGATACAGTATTATTTAAAACGCTCCAGATTGCCTTTTAGAACCGGCCGCAGATTTTTTTGAATACGTTCTAATACCAGTCACTGTTATGAATCGGTAAAAGAACGAGCGTCCCACTCGTTTCTCCGCCTCGGCGGATCTACCTGCTTGTCCGCCTTAGCGCAACGCGCGAAGGAGGAAAAACTACTTTTCTGGAGCAGGTTCGGATTTCTTTTCTTCCTGCATTCTACCGAGAAATTCCGGCAGATCGAGACCGACCTGCTTGGCTAACTCATGCATGGGAGGCAAGGCACCCATGAGGCGTCCGCCCAAGCCGGAGAGTCCGCCTTCTTTGCCGCCGCCGTCCCAGACGATAATTTTTTCGATCGGTAGATCCTGAATGGCCTGTGCCTGAATACCGGCAATTTCCTGGAGTTTTTCAATGAGCAGCAACGAGGCGGCCTGATTCGTGGTTTTACAGGCGGTGACGAGGGCTTCGTACCCTTTAGCTTTCCCGTCGAGGATCGCCTGCACCCCAGACGCTTCGGCGCGCATCTTGGCCAGATTCCCTTCCGCTTCCCCTTGCGCAATGCGGATGGAGCGCTGTTTTTCGGCTTCGGCGGCGATGATGGTCTGTTCTTTTTCAGCTTCGGCCGGAACGACAATGGTGGCACGCAGACGAGCGGTTTCACGCTCAGCGCGGGCTTCTTCGGCTTTTTTCTCTGCAATTTCCTGCGCGACACGAATAGCGCCATCGGCTTCTTTCATCGCCGATTCAGCGCGCTGGCGTGCTTCCTGCTCCGCTACGTGCTGATTGGCTTCGTAGGCGGCTTTTTTAGCGCGCGCTTCAGTTTCGCCTAATGCGGCTTCGGCGTCGAGACCGGCGCGTTTTGAGCGGCGTTCGCGGTCGGCGGTGGCTTCACCGATTTCCGCTTCGGCCAGTGCCGCAGCGACGGCAATGCGCTGGTCGCGTTCACGTACAGCCACGCCGGTTTTTCCGATCTTTTCCTGCTCAGCCACGTCAACGAGTGCCTTATTGATGGCTTCAGCGGCAGCTTGACGGCCGAGCGCTTCGATGTAGCCGGATTCGTCGCCGATGTCACGGATGTTGACGTTGATGAGGTAGAGACCGATTTTTTCGAGCTCGCCGGAGACCGCCTCGTTCACTTTGCCGAGAAACGCCTGACGGTCCTGGTTGATTTCTTCAATGCGCATGGTGGCAATAACCGCACGCATCTGTCCGAGAATAATATCCTGCGCCTGATCTTCGATTTGCTTGCGGGAAAGACCGAGCAAACGAACGGCGGCGTTCTGCATAACGCCCGGAGTATTCGAGACGGCGGCGGTAACTGAGGTCGGCACACTGACGCGGATGTTTTCCATCGAGAGGGCATTTTTGAGGTCAATCGGCACCACGAAAGGTTCGAGGTCGAGGTAGGCAAAATCCTGCAATAACGGCCAGACAAAGGCCGCGCCGCCGTGAATACACTTGGCTGCGCCGCTGCTAGTTTTTCCGTAGATCACGAGGATCTTGTTGGAAGGGCACCGGCGATAACGACTTACCAGTGCCAGAAAGGCACCGATAATCGCAACGGCAATGATGATTAGTAATATTAATCCGGTCATTTTAAGTCTCCATTTTCTGTTATTTTTTCCACCTCAACTAACGACGGTTCAATCACCCGCACAACACGCACCTGCGTACCGGCCGGTAAAGCCTCCTGATTCACGTTCTTTGCTTTCACATGTTCCGAAACCCCGTTGACTATAATTTTTATTTCACCAAACCCTCCGTCTGGAATATTGAGATAGACGGTTCCGATTTGGCCTTTGCAGGCGGCCATATTTTTGGTTCCGGTTTCGGTTAGTTTTCCCATGCCATAGAATATCCCAGCAATGGCTAGCATTCCGACCACGCCCCAAATAGAGGCGATTCCCATCGCCGTGAACGCAGGCATGCCGTCGGACGTGTAAAGCGCACCACCCCAGGAAAAGAGGGTGAAAAAGGTGATGATCGAGCGTAAACTGAGTACCTTAAACGCCTGAGAAGATTCGACCACGTCGTTGTGGTCCATATCATCCGGCACATCTACGTCGCTGACATTCGCCACGGAGTCACCAGCGATATCCGCATCGTCGCCAGACAGCCCCATGAAGGCGGCAACAATCTGCCATAGAAAAAATACACTAAAAAACACGGCCATTCCGTAGAATATTCGTGTTACCTCGGCTAAGTTAACCCACCACTCCTGCATAGCTTCCCCCTATTTTACGATTCTACGTACAATCCTTTTTCACAGGCCACGACAAAGCTTTCTGCCGACGATTTCATCTGCTCCCACTCGACCCGGATGTTCTCCGCCTCGATCAGGTCAATCACGCCGTCGTTTTCAATGCTTGCCGTCATTATAACTTCACCGGATTTTATAATGGTATTAAGCATTAAAGTTGCGCATGATCATAATGAATCATACAAGAAGACTCTATTCTGTCGATCAACAACCAGCAAGAAAACGAGAGAAAATCATGGACTGTCCAAAATGCAGCAAGGAGATGAAGGAAAACGAATACAAGGGCATCAAATACGACCAGTGCAAAAACTGCGGCGGACTCTGGTTCGATTCTCAACGGTAAAGTCCGTTTCCCAATGGTTGAAAAAAAGTCGCGCGAAATTTTCCAAGCATCGGAAATTTAGAAATCGTACGTCACAAACAAACGGGCGTCGGTGGCGGTTCGGTTGTCCGTGCCGTTCGTCCAGTCTTGATAGCCTGCGCCGAGCTTAACCGCAACCGACAGATGGTCGTTGATCGGCTGTTTCACAACAAAATTGAGCTCCTGTCCGTCAAAAGCGTATCGGCTGTGCTCCTGCCAGGTGTAGCTGTAGAGCATGTAAAGAAACGTCTTGCCAATCTTGGTCGTGGCTTTCAGATAGGCGCTGTCGGAGCCGCCATTGAAAGGACCGGAATAGATCAGCAGCGGAGCACCCAGCGGGTGATTCAGTCCAGTGCTTGTCTCATGAAAAACCATATTACCACCATGGACGCTAAACCAGCCGGGCTCAAGGGTAACGCCACCGACCTTTTGTTCGAACGCGAGACTGAACATGTCCGAATTAAACGGCGCGATAGAATCCGCCGTCTGTACAGAATCCCCGTGCTGGAAATAACCGAGCAACGCCGTGGTATCCGTTAGCGTATAGCGCGTCCGCCCACCGGTGACATTAGCGATATCCTGCACATACGCCTCATACACGGCCACTTCAAGATTGGTGATGCCGGTAAACACCGCCTCACCCCAGGAAATACCGCGGCTGTCACAGCCTTTCCCCTGCTTAGCCAGCACTTCGTCAAAGTCGTTGAATTTCCAGCCGTCCTTATCATCCAAAACGTTGCTGAGCCGCCAGACGTGGCCAAAAGTAAGCGTCGTGTGCGGAATATCCTTGGTGGTCACTTGGATGGCTTCAATCGAGCGCGGCTTCTGGCGGATTTCATCGGAACGGAACAACTCACCGTTGATCACTTGCCGTCCGGCTTTAACAAACGTGTTGGTCAGTCCGAGACTTTCGAAGCGGTATTTAACCCAAGCCTCGTTCAGAATATTCACCCGACCGTTGCTCAGCAGTTTCTTCCCGTTATCGCTATCCTTGCTGGCATCGACCGGCTCCACATAAATCCAAGTCAACCCGGAACTAAACCCCGCGAGTTCCGGCGATTTGTAGCCCAGCAAAAATCCCGCCGTCGTGGAATAGGCATTGTCGGGCGTGGCATTTTCGACGTCGCGATACATGCTCAGCGTCTGCACCCGCGCATTCCAGGTTCCATAACCCAGATCATTTATAGGCTTCAGCAGGCTTTCAGCGGACACAACGGCGCACCAAGCCGCCAACAATACAAACAACAGAATTTTTTTCATAATAATCCTCTCCGTTAAGATTTGTAAAAGGTCGCATTCTTATCTTTTTGACAACCCGGCGGCAAACATGATTTCTTTTGAACTTTGCCTGATAACAAAGAACTGTCAACTAACCTCGAGGTTTCAATGAGCGAATTTAAAAACGTAACCGTAGTGAAAAAAGCCAATGTCTATTTTGACGGCAAGGTCACCAGCCGCACTGTACTGTTTGCCGACGGCACAAAGAAAACCCTCGGCATCATGATGCCCGGCGATTACGAATTCGGCACCGACGCCGCAGAGATCATGGAAATGCTCGGCGGACAAATGGACGTTCTCCTGCCCGGTTCCAACGATTGGAAAACCTTCCAAGCGGGCGAATCCTATCAGGTTCCAGCCAACAGCAAATTTAAACTCAAAGTCCCCGTCGTCGCCGACTACTGCTGCTCGTATCTCAAGTAAGACGCCTGAGTTTAGGTAGGGACGGCTCGCCGAACCGTCCGCGACGCGTTCGGCGAACGCGCCCCACCAAAGCATCTTGTCTGCGCAACAAACTTATTTTTTCTTTTTCTCTTTGTGGATCACCGGACCACCAGCCAAAACCACCACTTTCCATGTCTTCATATTGCATCTTCCTTTCAATCTAAAAATCTACTAGCGACAGCGCTTTTTCTGGCTGGCGATTGTCAATCCGTTTCCCGAGAGCGGTATATTTCTGAATCCGTTTTTCCAGTGTTAATGAAGCCAGCGGATTTTGCAGATTAAAAAGGCCAAGCTGCGGATTTTCAGCCGCCAGTTTTTCGTGCGCAATCAGCGCCCAAGCCGCATCCGTCAGATGGCGGAATTCCGGTTCGAGCAGAATCGGACAGTTAAAGGTCTGTCGCGAGCTGTTAATATCCACGCCGCTGATTTCCATCAAGCCGTTGTCTTGACAAAGTTTCTGCAAACGAAGCAACTGTGGCTTGGTATTGCGTGGCGGCATATAGGTGATGGCTTTGAACCCGATCTTCTTCAATTCCGGCACCAGTTCGTCGAGATAGTCGTCTTCAAACTTTTCGGCCTTCTTGTCGCCGGTCGGCGACTCGCCAACATCGCCCAAATAGGCGTAAGCCGGAATCGCGCCGATGTCGTTGGCGAAGTTCACCGCATCGCGGACATTAATACACTCCTCTTTGTCGGAGAGGATAAAAAATTCCGACACCAGCGCCGACTTGAACACGCCGAGCAGATCATAGGCATAGTGCGGATTATTCAGATCCAACAGGACTCCCTTTAGCTTTCCGGGGATTGGAAGCTGCATCTGTTTTTCGACAAAAGAAATTAGCTTTTCGCCCTTCCCAAACGCTTTGATCAGCTTCAGCGACAGCGCATAAAGAATGTGGCGCTCGGTGATAGATCCGCCATGGTCTGCTTCAGAAATCGCCAGGACATCTTTTTCGAAATCAAGCTGAGGGGCACCGAGCTTGGCCAACACGGCATTGAGTTGTTCAACCTCTTTCCGGTCGCGGGCAATCCTCTTTTCGTGAATGGGTTTCAAAAACTGTGCAACGGCTTTGAACTGATTACGCGGGATACCGTGAAACGCAATGTAGCTGACGTTCGGCTCATCTGGGTTATTGGTTTTACGACCTTCGACCAGCGTGCCGTCCATATTGACGCGGATTTCACAACCAGCGGTGCTGGCGATATTCACCGCCTTACAAGCCTCCAGCATTTCTTCGCAGCCGGCAACGGAATCGTGATCCATAACGCCGACGGTCTGCAACCCAGCCTGAGCGGCTTTCACTGCCGCCATGCAGGGCGAATAGGGACTGAAAGAATAAATCGTGTGAACGTGATTATTCACTTCCTCCGTTGGTTTTACGCCTTCCTTGACCGATAAGCCCAATTCGCGAACAGCCATAAGCCGGGTCTTTACGCAAGGATCGTTTAATTTTGAAAGGCTCATTCGAAAATCTCCTGTTAAAAATAAGCGCGCAGACTATCTGATCACGATCAGGAATCCAAGCTTTGGACGGTGCCGTTTTGAACGCCCCCTGTTTTACCTTTCCGCTAGGCGCGGCGCAGTATATATAAGCGGAATGAAACGCGATATTGAATGGATTGAAAAACTCGACGACGGCGTAAAGCGCACCGTGCGCATTGCCATTTCCATGAATAAGGGGATCAAATGGCAGTTCAAACGCTCCGACGAAGAGCGCTGGGATTATGACACCCCAGCATCCCCCGAAGACTGGCTGGCGCTCGATGAAAAAGTCGCCGCACTCTATAACCGCCGCCGCGCCACCCATGAAGAGCTGGAACTCGTTCGCGCCCAGAGGAAAAAACATGGCTGAGTTCACCATCACCGGCGAATATATTGAGTTGGATAAGCTACTGAAAGCCAGGCACCTATGCGGCACCGGCGGCGAAGCTAGGATCGTCATCAGCAAAGGCCTCGTCACCGTGGACGGCGAAGTTGAATTGCGCCTGCGCCGCAAAGTTCGCTCTGGCATGACCGTTCAGTTCGACGGCGAAACCATCTCCGTCCGGTGAACAGAAGACGGATGACAGAGGACAGAGGACAAGTATAAATCAAAATAATTTGGGTCAAAATAATGGGATGGAAAGCCTGTTGCACGAATAAGAACCACTTTAACCCCTACGTTATTTTGACAAAGAAACCAACCGCATCCAGTTCAGCGACAGAACCCGCTCCTTCCCCGCAACATGAGCAACTTGACTGATTCGCCATTGACCAGATAAGGGCACACGTTTACTATTCACGCCATGAGTCCTATTCTCGACAGAATTGAAAAAGAAGCATCAAAGCTTTCCCCTCTTGAACGGGAACAGCTTGCAACCCACCTTTTCTACAGCATCCATCCCGTTTTAACTGATGTGGATGAAGTATGGCTCGATCTTGCCGACAGACGGTACCAAGAGCTTGTCTTCGGTAAAACATCCCCTCAATCGGAAGAGGAATTCTTCTCTTCCGTCGAAAAGGATTTGGGATGGAAATAAACATCGCCCCATCTGCCCGCGAAGAAACCATCGCGGCGGCTAGTTATTACGAGGAGGAGGTGGCTGGATTAGGCAAAGCATTCATGGAAGCGCTGCGGATTGGATTCCGGCGTATTCAAAAATATCCAACCGCATCCACTCTCATTCGCGGAGAATATCGGCGGCACCTTCTGGATCGTTTTCCTTTTGGAGTCATCTATCGAATCGACCATGACGTGATTACCGTTGCCGCCATTATGCATCTGCGCCGTAAGCCGGATTACTGGCGTCACCGATGAGCTCCGGCCTTTCAAATTGACCCTGCGCATCTAAAAAGCGTACCTTTCATCCCAGCAGGAACAGAGGATCACTTTGAAACGAAGGTTTTTAAAAAAATCAATAAACCGCATTACGGCGGCCAAAAATATAGTCACGCGAAAAAAGCGTCACCGCTTCCCGCTTTTTAATCTATTACTGGCCGTCGTCCTCTGGGTCACGCTGGTAGTATTTTTCTACAGCGGACGGCTACTCCGCCCGCAAACGCTAACCGCGGGCCAACGGGCGTCGGAAACCATTATCGTGTCCGTTGACTTTATCTCCGAAAATCTCGCCGCCACACAGGCCCGGCAGCGTGCCGCCGCCGATGCCGTTCTGCCAGTTTTCTCCATCGATATCTCCACGATTGAAAGCGCACGAGCGGTACTAACGACCAATCAGTTAATGGAAATCATTCCGTCCGAAGGACAAATCGATGTGCAATCCATTATTTTTAGCGCACTGACCCGTGTCGGCGAGACCGGAATTATCTCCGCCAACGATATAAAAACAAAATTCAACGGAGCCGTTTCGTCCGGTAAAGTAGCCTTACGCGGAAGTGGAAAAACAGATGTTATCCGCACACTGGAAAGCTTCACCTTGCAGCCTGACGCGCTTAAGGAAGCCGTAGCAATCATTGCCAAAAATCTTCCCCGAGGTAGCCGCAACGAAGAAACGATCCGCGCGCTGATTGCTCCTTGGCTTTGGCCTAATCTGATTTACGATGCCGCCGAAACGTCCGCGCGCCGAGTGCAAGCCTCCGGACTGGTCGATCCAGTTTTGGAACCTGTAAATACCGGAACCATCTTGATACGCAATGGCGATATCGTGAGCGAACAAACAGTCAAATGGCTAGACGCACATGAAAAACAACGAAGCGTACTGGAACCCCAGGCAGATCGGATACGACGATTAGCTGGCAACGGTATGTTATTGCTGATCGGACTCGGCGTAGCCGCAGCCCTGGCTGGCCTTCTGCAACCTGCTCTATTGCATAGTCGACGACATGTTTTATTACTGGTCACCCTCTCTGCACTACCGCTCATCATCGGCAAAGGACTGCTCTACGCCACCGTCGATTTACACCTGATACAACCCGCTCTGCTCAACTTCGCCCTACCACTGTCCATCGCACCGCTACTCGCCTCTATCTTGCTCGGCAGCACGCCGGGACTGATCGCCGGTCTCTGGGTCAGTTTTGCACTAGCCGCACTACTCGGGGGAAGCTTCGAGGTCTTCGTGATCGGCCTACTGGTCTCTATCACATCCATTTATACCACCCGCGATGTCAAACGTCGTACGGCACTTTTCCGCGCTGGCTTCTGGATCGGCGCCATCAAAATTCTATTCGCGCTAGTCATGGCCATAATTAAAAATTCATCGTGGCAGGTTCTTTTGCCGCAAATCGGCATAGCCATGCTATGCGGACTGGTCAGCGCACTATTGGCCATGCTACTGATCCCAATCTTTGAACACCTGTTCAAAATCACCACAGACATTTCCCTGCTCGAACTGTCCGACCTCAGTCACCCGTTGCTTCAAAGTCTGGCCATCAATGCGCCCGGCACCTACCACCATTCACTGATGATGGCCAGTCTGGCACAAAATGCCGCTGAAGCCATTGGCGCCAACGGCCTCAGGTTGCGCGTTTGCGCCTATTTTCACGACATCGGCAAACTGGCCAAACCCAATTTCTTTAGCGAAAATATACAATTTGCCGAAAATCCTCACGATGAGCTGACGCCCAGTATGAGTACGCTCGTGATCGTTTCACATATTAAGGAAGGTATCGCGCTGGCGAAAAAATATAAACTGCCGCAGGTCGTCATCGACGGAATTGAACAGCATCAGGGCACCAGTATTGTTTCCGTCTTCTACCACCGCGCAAAAAACCGCCAGCAAAAAGAAAGCTCCGCCGGACAGCTCGCGATCAACGATGAGGATTTCCGTTATGAGGGGCCACGCCCGCAGACCCGCGAAATGGCGATCCTGATGCTGGCCGACACGTGCGAAGCGGCCTCACGATCCCTCGAAAAGCCGACGCCCGTGCGTATCACCAATCTCATCGACGATCTTTTTGACGCCCGCCTGCGCGACGGTCAGCTCGATGAATGCACCCTTACACTCGCCGAGCTGAACAAAATCAAACAATCCTTCGTCTTCTCGCTCACCAATATGCTTCACGGCCGCGTGGCCTACCCTAAAGATGAAAACAACTCTGATAAATCGGCAGAAACGCCGAATCAATCCACCAGTTATCCGCAAGCTAGCCGCTAAACTGGCATCCGCACTGGAAACTGACGATCCGAAAACCGTCTGGCAGGAAGTAAACCTGCTCCTGACGGACGATGGAGGGATTACGAAGTACAACCGTGAATTTTTCGGCAAAGACCGCCCTACCGATGTCATCAGCTTCCGCAGCGAACCAATTCCCGGCGAAGAAGGCACCACGGGCGATCTCATCATCAACGTCGAACAGGCCGTGCGCGAAGGCCCGCAGCACGATGGAATAAATGCTGAACTCGCGCTCTACATAGCGCACGGATTCAACCACCTTTCTGGTGCCGACGACAATACGCCCGCTCGGCGCGCCGCCATGCGCCGCACAGAAAAAAAACACCTGGACACATTGCAACCCGAAACAAAAAATCTGATCATCACCTGATATGAACACCATAAATTTAAATTATCTCATAGGAAGCATCATCACGCTGTTATTGGCCAGCTTCTGGGCTGTGCTTTTCGCCGCTTTTCGCGAAACTGGCAACGCTGGGATTACCCGTCTCGCCGAAAAAAAACCGCAGGCCGAAGCCTCGCTCAAACGCTGGGCTGGGCGCTGGAACCTGTTGCGTACCACCCTGCGTTTCTGCCTTACGCTTTTTGAAATCACCGCCATCTATTTCGCCTTTCACGCTTTCGAATTCCCACTAGCCGTCGAATGGATCGGACTCATGCTCATCATGACTCCGCTCTATCTAATCTTTATCCGCGTCATACCCTTCGTACTGGCCGAAAGCTACGCAGATCGTCTATCCCTCTTCTTCCTACAGCCCGTCATCGCACTCACCTGGCTACTCGCTCCAATCATCTGGCCCGTTTACGCCATGGAGCGGGGACTCCTCGCCCGAGCACTATCCACCGCCGACGAAGATGACAGTCCCACGCCCGAAGAGGAAATTATGACCCTCGTCGATGAAGCCGATGAAGAAGAATTGGAACAGGAAGAGCGTGAAATCATCCGTAGCGTTTTCGAATTCGGCGAAACCGTCGTTCGTGAAATCATGACGCCGCGCGTCGATATCGAGGGATTGCAGTCTGGCAGCACCGCGTCCGAATGCGTCGAAAAAATACAGCGTTCGACCCACTCCCGATTCCCCGTCTATGAAGAAACGATCGATAACGTTGTTGGCGTCATCCATGTCAAAGATTTGCTACGCCTATTTGCGCGCGGTGAAGAAAAATGCCCAGTCGCTGATCTTGTCAAAAAACTCAAAGCAGTTCCCGAAACCATGCCGATCAGCGATCTCCTGCGACAGATGCGTAACCAGCATTTTCACATAGCACTCGTTGTTGATGAATACGGCGGAACCGCCGGTATCGTCTGCATCGAAGACATCATCGAAGAACTCATCGGCGAAGTCCGCGACGAACACGACCTTTCCGCAAGAGATATCCTGAAATGCACGGACGGTTCCGCGCTGGTTAAAGCGAGCCTAGCGGTCGCTGACCTCAATGAAGAACTTGGTCTGAACATTCCGGAAAGCGACGAATACGATTCCATCGGCGGTTATGTTCTAAGCGAACTCGGCACCATTCCGCCCATCGGAACCAAACTCAGTGCACCGGGCCTCGAAATCACGGTTCAAAATGCCACACTGCGTCGTATTCACACCCTACTGCTCACGCCGGTTCAGCAATAAGAAAGATTCCGCATGTTTATTCAGCAGGCTTTAACCGATCCGTTTTTCTACTTTGGCACAGGCAATCAATCTGCTGACTTCGAAAAAACGGCAAAAAAAGGGAACTTGCTAAAATGTATAAATTTACAGACACCTTTTAATTGGGGCTGATCCGGGACATGGGTAAACGGTAACCGTTATCGTTTTCTCCGACTATGAGGACGGAGCTGTTTCATCTGCGTTCTGCGCTCGGCCAAACCTCGCACCACCGGCACCGGTTCGCCGGTTTCATAATCAAGGCCGGTGTAATAAACAGCGGCAGCGGGCGTCATCGGTAGCGGTATAAAATCCTGCACTTGCTGGAGTTTCCATTCCTCCTCGCGCACAAATTTTTCAACCGCCTTCATTTCCTTTTCCGTCGATCCAGGAAAGTTGGAGATAAAGTACGGAACGATATACTGCTTCTTGCCCGCCGCACGGTTTTCCTCCTCGAACGCCTTCTGAAATTCGCAAAATGTCTCCGGTCCAGGTTTGCGCATTTTTTTCAGCACGTTCGGGTGCATATGCTCCGGTGCCACCTTCAAATGACCGGAAACATAGTGCTTCGCCAGCTCGCGGATATATTTCGGATTGCGCAGTGCCACGTCCATCCGAATGCCCGACTGGATAAAAACATGTTTCACCTTGGCCAGCTCGCGGACACGTTTCATCAGATGAATCGCTGACTCCGCATCCAGCTCAAGATTCGGGCAAATTGCCGGATATAAACAACTGGCGCGGCGGCAGACTTTACACGCCACGCAAACTCCGTTGGCACAACCGTATAAATTGGCCGTCGGCCCACCGAGATCGGTAATCGTTCCGGAAAAGGTTGGCGAGGCCGCCATCGTCTTCACCTCACGCACCACGGAATCCTCCGACCGGCTGGTCAAAAACCGTCCCTGATGCAAACCAAGTCCGCAAAAGGTGCAACCACCACCACAGCCACGCACCACCGTCACCGATTCATTAATCATCGTAAACGCTGGAATCGGCTCTTTATAGGAAGGATGCGGAAGCCGCGTGTACGGCAGTTCATAAACACGATCCATTTCCACGCTGGTCAGCGGTTTTGCCGGCGGTGAAATCCATACGGCACGATCGCCGTGAAATTGAACTAACACCTTGCCGGAAAAAGGATTCTGCTCGCGCTCCGTCAACCGTGTCAGTTCCAGCACCGCTTTTTTGTCTACCAGACACTCCTCAAAGGACGGTAGTTTGATGCAGTTCGAAAAATCATGCTCAGCCGACTCTTTTCCACCGAGCAGCCGCGCCGTTCCGGGGATGCCACTCAAATCAGCAACACCCACCCCGTCCGTCGCTCCGCTCCGGCCACCCCTCCCCTGGAGGGGATTATTTAAACTCCCCTCCTTCGGAGGGGTGCCCGCAGGGTGGGGTGGGTTCCCAAGTCTCTTCGCGACTTCACGGATAGCGCGTTCGCCCATACCGTACACCAGCAGATCGGCCTTCGAATCCATCAGGATCGACGGACGCAGCTTATCCTGCCAGTAGTCATAGTGCGCCGTGCGCCGCAGGCTCGCTTCAATGCCGCCGAGCACCGTCACAACGCCCGGAAATGCTTTTTTGGCCAGTTGCGTATAAACCATACCAGCCAGATTGGGGCGTTTGCCGACTTCCCCGCCCGGTGTGTAGGAATCCTCTTTACGCTTGCGCCGCGCAGCGGTGTAATGCGAAAGCATCGAATCGAGATTGCCCGCCGTAATCCCGCAAAACAGGCGTGGACGACCCATCACGGTCAGCGACTCCGGCTTTGTCCAGTCGGGCTGGGCAATAATGCCTACACGCCAGCCGTCCGCCTCCAGTACGCGGCCGATCACCGCCGCACCAAATGCCGGATGGTCAATATAGGCGTCGCCGCTGATAATCAGCACGTCTAGTTCGTCCCAGCCGCGCTGCTCCATTTCACGGCGTGACATGGGTAAAAACTGGTTTTTTCCAGCCATTGGAAAATCAGACATGGGTCTTCCGTTTCTTTTTTCCCTGAGTCAAAAGCGTTTCAGTAGTTTGGACGTAGAGATTGAACAAAAACTCCACGCGGGTGGTTTCGGTGGTGAACGGTTGCGGACGGTAGCAGAGATCCACCGCACGATCCAACTCCTGATGGGCTTTCAGCAGGTCAACCGGCCTATAACGGGTCGCCTTGATGTACCAAGCCGTCACATAATCCAGCACTCCCGAGCCTTTAACCTTGGCAAAAATATCCGCCATCTCTTCACGTTGCGTTTTAGACTGATACTTACTGCCGACAAATGGCGGATTGCCGAAAATGAAGTCGGATTTCTCCCCTCGGCGGGTTTTGAGTTCTTCAACCTCCTCTTCGGTCAAGATGTTGACTTTTTTGGCGGCGACATTGATTGCGCTGTAGTGTACCGGCGGCTCTTCGACTTTCATAACATTCTGCGTGTCCGCGCTGAGGTCGATATAGCTACCGGAAATCAGATGATCCCAATCAAGCCGCAATGCGTTGCCGTATGTGATATGCGCCGATTTTTTCAGCGGCAGGCGAACGAAATACTGCCCGAATTCTTCGGAAACGAGCATGTTCATCTGGTGATCCATCAGCCACAGGGCAACTTCGGCAATCCGCGCGAGCCACTCTTCGTATTCAATGCCGTAGAACTGATCGACATCAATCCATAGTATGTCGGAGACATCGAGTACCGCCGGCCCGCCTTTGTGAAGTTCACGGAGAATTTCCAGCTCCAGCAGACGCAGCTCGCGGTAGGTGATGATCAAAAAATTTCCGCAGCCGCAGGCTGGGTCGAGAAATTTGAGTTTGGAAAGCTTTTCGTGGAATTCGACCAGCTTCTTGCTGCTTCCCTTACACTTCTTAAATTCAGCGTACAAATCATCCAAAAACAGCGGCCCGATGAGTTTGAGGATATTTTTTTCAGAGGTGTAGTGCGCACCCAAATTACGCCGCGCCGTCGGGCTCATCACGGCCTGAAACATTGAGCCGAAGATTGCCGGAGAGATTTTTCCCCAATCGAGCGCACAGCATTCCAACAAAATTTCCCGCATCGCGGAGGTGAACGCGGCAATCCGTAGCGGCTCTTCGAACAGTCTGCCGTTGACGACGTAAGGAAATTGATTCAGCAATTCCTCGGTCGCGGACTGTCGCGTTTCGCGCGGTGTGTCCAAGGTTTGGAAAAAGTCTGCCAGCACCGCGCCCAGATTATAGAGCCGGAAACGCTCGAAGTCGGAAACCAGCACATATTTCGGTAACTCGTGCTCCTTGAGACCGCTGAAATAATCCAGCGCCTGCGAATAGGCCTTATCCAGATTTTTGCCGCGCGATTTATGCTCAACCAGCAGAGTCCCCTTCCAGAACAGGTCGATAAATCCGGTCTGCGCGTTCAGCTTTTTGACCGGCTTCTCGAAAGAGGCCACGCGGCGGCGGGAAATGCCGAAAATGTGGAAAAACTCATCCCAAAAGGTCTTGGCCTCGGCGTGTTCACGGGTTTCGGCTTTCCAATCATTGGAAAACTTCATTGCCCGAGTTTTCATCTCATTCCACGATAAGGTTGCCATAGATGGAGAATCAGTTTCTTTAAGTTCAAAGTCAAGATTCCGGGTCACGAGGAATTCTAGGGTTTCCAATCCTTGGAAAATTTATTCGACCTGATCGAAACGGCAACTTACTATGCAGGCCTGATTTAACTCAAAAAAAACATGCAACCATTAGACACCAATCTTTTTCTCGGCCTCTACCGACACATGCTCGCATCGCGTAAAGCCGATGTCGTTCAGGAAGACGCCGCCCATCGCGGTGAGGCGTTTTTCTATGTCCCCTCCTCCGGCCACGAGTCGATGGCGGCACTGGCTCCTCATTTAACGCCGACGGACTGGCTGCACTGCCACTACCGCGACCGCGCGTTGATCCTCGCCCGCGGCGTCACACAAAAAGATCTGCTACTCGAACTGCTCGGCAAAACCGGTTCACCCTCCGAGGGTCGCAACATGCCGGGATTTCCCTGTAACCGCCAGCTGAACCTGATCGGCGCCCCAACTGGCGTCGGCAGCAATACGGTGCAGGCCGTCGGTATCGCGCAGGCGATTAAGAACAGCAGCGACATCGTTTATTGCGGTATCGGCGATGGAGGCACACAAGAAGGCGAATTTTTTGAAGCCGTAGCCGAAGCCGTCCGCTCGCAGCTTCCCGTACTGTTTGTCGTCCAGAATAATCGTTACGCCCTTTCCACGCTGTCCAAAGGTCGCACCTTCTTTTCCCTGCCTGACGGCGATGCCAAAGAGTTCTACGGACTGCCGATTCTACGCGTTGATGGTACCGACGCCGTCGCAACACACCGCGTTTTCGGTGAAGCAGTTTCCAAGATTCGGAAAACCCGCGGCCCGCAGATCGTCGTAATGAATATTGAGCGACTAACCAGCCACACCAACGCCGACGACCATACGCTCTACCGCTCCGCCGACGACATTCGGGAAATGCACGAGAAGTCCGATCCAATTTTAAACATCGCTGAGAAGCTGATCGCCGCCGGTATTCCCGAAGCACAGCTCAAAGCCATTGAACACGAGGTTAACCAAGAACTTATCGCCGCTTTTGACGCCGCCCGCCGCGCAAAAAATGCCAAAACGGAACTTAGCGCGAAGAAACCGCTGCCCGCAAAACTGACGGCGGCAGAAAGTGAAAAACGCACGGACGGCGACGCGCTGACCATGCTCGAAGCGATGCGCGCCGTACTCCGCGACCGGCTCGGTACCGATAAAGATGTCTATCTCTACGGCGAAGATATTGAAGACCCTAAAGGCGATGTCTTCGGCTTAACGCGCGGCCTAAGCACCGCATTCCCCGGACGGGTTATCAATGCCCCGCTCAGCGAAGCTACCATCGTAGGCGCAGCGATCGGTCAGGCTCTTGTCGGGAAAAAGCCGGTTGCCTGTATCCAATTCGCCGACTTTATGCTTCCCGCTTTCAATCAAATCGCCGCCGAACTCGGCGCGATATGGTGGCGCACCAATGGACAATGGGAATGCCCCGTTATTTTGATGGTAATCTGCGGGGCTTATCGTCCCGGACTCGGCCCGTACCACGCACAAACGTTCGACGCAACCTTTGCGCATATTCCCGGTCTCGATGTTTTTATGCCTTCGACCGCCGCCGATGCCGCCGGTCTGCTCAACGCCTCCTTTGAGTCTGGACGTCCGACCGTATTCCTTTTCCCGAAAAATCTGATCAACGACCGCTCCGTCACCGCCTCTGCCGACGCGGCGCAACAATTCGTACCCATCGGCAAAGCGCGCGTCACCCGTCCGGGCCGCGATCTCACTATCGTCAGCTGGGGCAGTACCGTACCGCTCTGCGAAAAAACAGCCGATGCACTGCAAACTGCTGGCGCGTCTGTCGAAGTAATTGATCTACGCTCGCTCGTTCCGTGGGATCAGGAAGCCGTTATCGCCTCCGCACAAAAAACAGGAAAATTGCTCGTCGTCCACGAAGACAACCATACCTGCGGATTCGGCGGCGAAGTGCTGGCCACGGTTGCCGAAAAAGCCAATGTTCCGGTGCAGATGGCGCGCGTCGCTCGGCACGACACCTACATTCCCTATCTCTTTGAAACGCAACTTGAGGTGTTGCCGTCATTCCGCACCGTACTCGGCAAAGCCGCCGAACTGCTCGACTACTCGCTGACGTGGCGAAAACCGATCGAAGAGGCCGAAGGCTTTGTAACCGTCAACGCCATCGGCTCCAGCCCGTCGGACAAAACAGTAAAAGTGACCGAACTGCACGTCAAAGTTGGACAAACCGTTAAAGCGGGCGAATTACTCGCTTCCGTCGAGGCCGACAAAGCCACGATGGAAATTTCCGCGCCCGCGAGCGGAACCGTCGAAGAGCTCTTCTTGGCTGAAGGCGAGTCAGTAGATGTCGGCACCCCGCTGGCCCGCATCGCTACCGAAGAAATCAGTCTCATTAAAAAACCGATTACCAAAGACGATCCCGGCACTCCGGTGCTGGAAAAACGAACGACCCTTGCTCCGCAGAGCGGTAAAACCGTTACCGACGAGAGAAAACCGGTATTGATCTCTTCGATTGCCACCGTGCTCGGCTCGCGCCACATCACCAACGAAGAGCTGCTGCAAGGCCATGGAGAATGGGATTCTGAGGCGATCCGCTCGCGTACCGGCTGCGAAAACCGTTACTGGATCACCGGCGACGAAAATGTCGAAACGCTGGCGGTCAAAGTCGTGCGCGACCTGCTCGAAATGGAAAAACTGACGATTGCCGATATCGACGCACTCGTCTGTTCAACTGGCACCCCGCTAGCCATGACGCCATCGCTCGCCTGTCGCGTCCTCAAAGAACTCAGCCCCACCAAAGGCGAAGTCCAAATGCAGGCTCACGACATTAGTGCCGCCTGTTCGGGCTACATGTACGCCCTGCAAAACGCCTGTGACATCTTACGCGACGATCCGACAAAGAAAGTCATCATCATCACCGCCGAAACGCTTTCACCGATGATTAATCACGAAGATCAAAAAACACTGGCGCTCTTTGGCGATGCGGCGACCGCCTCGTTACTTTCCTGTGAACCGCGCGGCGGCAACGTCAATATTCTGGTGAACCGACCGGTTCTTTCCGCTACCGGCGTGGATGAAAAAGTTCTCTACGTTCCTCACATGGGCAGCGGCAAGGTCATCGAAATGGAAGGACTCACCGTTTTCAAGCTCGCCGTACGCAAGATGATCGACATGCTCGCCGAAGCCTGCGAAAGCCGAGGCATCGCTGTGGATGCGCTTGATATGATCGTACCGCACCAGGCCAATGAACGAATTATCGAAGCCATTCGTAAAACCATCCACTGCCCGCCGGAAAAAATGTTTAACCACATCCGTAAATACGCCAACACCTCGTCGAATACCATACCGTTCGCGCTGGTCGAGCTGATGCCCCAAATGAAAAAGGACGCACTGGTCGGTCTCACTGCATTTGGTGGCGGCTTCACCTTCGGCGCGGCCGTCATTGAAAAGCAATAAACCTATGTTACACCCCGACACAGAAGTCCGCTGGATCAGCAAAGAAATTGGATGCGGCATTGTCGCTACCCGCGACATTCCCAAAGGCACCATCACCTGGGCTATTGACCCGCTTGACCGGCTTTTCAGCCCGCAGCAGGTGACTGAACTTCCAGATCGCTGCCGCGAAACGCTTTTCAAATATTCCTACCGCAACCGGCACGGCGAATACGTCTTCTGCTGGGACAATACGCGCTTCATGAACCACAGTTTTACGCCCAATTGCATCACCACCGCCTACAACTTTGAACTGGCTGTGCGCCACATTGCCGAAGGCGAAGAACTAACCAACGACTACGGCTCGCTCAATATTCTGGAACCCTTTCAGGCCTGCGACGAAGGTACCGACCGGAAAGTGGTTTACCCTGACGACATCGCCCGCCACTACCAGCAGTGGGACAAAAAACTGGAAGGCGCCTTCAAACTGGTGCATCTAGTCGAACAACCGTTACGCGAGATGCTTTCAGCCGAACAGTGGGAAAAAACCTGTCACATCGCCGAAAAACGCTCCCCGATGGACTCCATCCTCAACTGCCTGCATCGGCCTACCGCGGATTACAAAAAACTGTAGTTGCGGGCGTTGACCGCGGATTATTGGCCGCCCTCACCGCGGGCGGCTACAGTAAGAAAATTGCGGCCACATCATTTATTAAAATGTGCTAGCCCCTTCGACTTTCAGACGTTTAGACTTTCGACTTTCGTTCTTCCTGCTTAGACTCCCCGCTATGAATACTCTCCTGAAAATGATTTTCTGGATTTCGATCCTTACTGTTTTGCTCTGCGGATGCGATGTGCGGGAGCAGCCGAAAAAAGAGCCTGTCTCAGAAATTCCCGCAATAACCTCGGTGCCACCCGTCAAAACAGAGCAACCCGAAGTAACCATTCCGTCCAAACCCGCACTGTCCGACAAACAAACCATCGCGTCCATTCGGGGATTACTTGGCGAACCGGACGGCGAAATGACACTTGGGGAGCGCACCATTCTACTGTACAGCGGAGAAGCACTGGAATTTACCAGCGGAAAGTGGACAAACCCTCAGCCAGATATTCAGGAAAAAATTGCAGCTAAGAAAAAGCCCCTCACTAAACAAGTTGCTGTCCAAGCTGCCCCAGCAGAAAAAAAACCGGCTGTACCGCCTCCGGTTATTGTCAGACCCTTTGCCGCGCCGGTTACCGAAAATGACCCAAGCGAATACAGTGCCCTGCTCATTCCCGGGAAAATCACCGTAATCGATTTTTACGCCACTTGGTGCGGACCCTGCAAGCAATTGGCACCCATCTTGGACGACATTATCCGCAAACAGCCCAATACAGTTTTGCGTAAAGTCAATATCGGTAACTGGGGCTCCAGTATAGCCAAAAAATACAACATTACCTCCGTCCCTAATGTCCGTGTATTTGATAAAAATGGCCACATGGTCGGAACGCCGACCTCTCGCCCAGATCAAATAACCAAAAACATAGAAGAGGCTCAGACGCGGTAGTCCGGAACCGTTGACTTTCAGACATTTAGACTTTCGACTTTCAACCGTCCCCCTTAGAATCCCAACACATGAACGACGACTATGAACTGATCGACAGCGGCGACGGCCGTAAGCTGGAGCGCTTCGGCGACGTTACTCTCGTCCGCCCTGCCGGACAGGCCGCGTGGCACCAAACTTTGGATGAAGAAGCTTGGCAGAATATTTCCGCCGGATTCGACCGCGAAGGCGGCAATCGCTGGCATAACCGCCATAACCTGCCCGACAACTGGAAAGTCACCGTCGCCGGTATCACCTTTAAACTCTCCTCCACCGACTTCGGCCACCTCGGAATTTTCCCCGAACAGAACGTGATGTGGAAATGGATTCGCGAAACGGTTCAGGCGCGAAAAAAAGACGGCCTGCCCGTCAACGTACTGAACCTCTTCGCCTATTCCGGCGGCTCGACGATCGCCGCCGCACAGGGCGGCGCAGAAGTCTGCCACCTCGACGCCTCCAAAGGCATGGTCGAATGGGCACGCGAAAACGCCGCGCTGAACAATTTGCAGGACGCGCCGATCCGCTGGATCGTCGACGACGCCATCGGCTTCCTGCGCCGCGAAGTGAAACGCGAACGCCGCTACGACGGCATCATCCTCGACCCGCCCTCATTCGGGCGCGGCAAAAAAGGCGAAGTGTTTAAAATTCAAGAAGCACTACCCGAACTACTCAACCTCTGCCGCAATTTACTCTCCGAAAATCCGGCGTTCTTGCTGTTAAGCTGCCACACGCCGGAATACTCGCCGATGATTCTAAAAAACCTGCTCGCGCAATGGCTCAAGGATTCCGGTGGCACCACCGACTGCGGCGAAATGGCTCTCACCGGCAAACCCGGCGTCATGCCGCTGCCGAGCGGTTCTTTTGCAAAATGGACGTGTAAAAAATGAAAAAGCTGATTTGCATCATTCTTCTGTTAGTAACCGGAGCCTTCTGCGGATTCGCGAGCGGCTCGGCAGAGACCGTGTGTGCGTCGGCTTTTGCCAATCGTAAAAGTAATATTCAAGTTTCCGGCGGCGGACAGGTGACAAAAATCCTGTCGGACGATAATGACGGAAGCAGGCACCAGCGATTCATAATTCGGTTGGCATCTGGGCAGACGTTGTTGGTAGCACATAACATTGATATTGCCGGTCGAGTGCCCGCTCTTGCGGTCGGAGATTCCGTCGAGTTCAGTGGCGAATATGAGCGGAATCCGCAAGGCGGCATAATCCACTGGACGCATCACGACCCTCAAGGCAAACATTCAGCCGGATGGATAAAGTACAAGGGACAGACCTATCAATGATGACACCATCTGAACATCCATGGGATCCGCTGCACGGCATTACGCTGGAGATGATGCTGAATCATCTGATTGAGCGGCACGGCTGGGAGGAAATGGGCCAGCGGATTAAAATCCGCTGTTTCCAACTTGATCCGTCGATTAAATCTAGCCTGACCTTTCTGCGCAAAACGCCTTGGGCTCGGGATAAAGTTGAGAAGTGGTTTATCGCCGACCTGCGCCGCCAGCAGCGCGGCAGATAGACGCGTTGGTAGGGATCAGGAAACAGGAATCGTACTAATTGCGTGTGAAATTCATCCGGGTGGTAGGGATGGTTCGCCGAGCCGTCCGCACGCACGCCAAGCCGACTGATATGAACTTAACTTAATTAGTATTTTTAACCACCCGCTTCGCTAGAGCCAATTTCGGAGTAAGGCGGAGAACCTCAGGCCATAAACAGAATAGATTTTTACCCACTGGGTACAGTTTATTCCAATCTTACTTTAACCCTCTGAACCCTCGGAGGTTCCTCTAGCAAAGCGGGTGGTATAAAATCTTTTCCGGACTACGATCAATACGAATCAAATTAATTCCGTATGAGCAGGAGAGCCATTCCGCCGTGCGGCGCACCCAGCGGTCGCTCCCTACCCTTTGTTTTTTACCAAACATCATGCGTGATTGGTATCGGGCTTCGGTTGTTTTTGAAAATGGAGCTTAAACGCGCTCGAAGATCGCGTTCCACCAAATCACCTTGGCAGAAAGCCAACTCTACTTCATATTTTGTCTATGAATCTCGACGTGCTTTATCACGACAACCATTTGCTGGCGGCGAATAAACCGGCGGGACTGCTGACGCAACCGAGCGGAACGGATAAGGATAATCTCGAAGATCGTTCCAAGGTTTGGATCAAGGAAACCAAGGGCAAGCCGGGCAATGTGTTTCTGCACGCCGTACACCGGCTTGATCAGGTGGTAAGCGGTATCGTGCTCTTCGCCTGCACCGATAAAGCACTTTCACGACTGAACGCCGACATGAGGGCGCACCGCTTTACCAAAATTTATCATGCTGTCGTTTCCGGTGTACCGCCGCAAAGCGAAGATTCACTGCGCCACTTCCTGATGCACGACGATTACCACGCCGAAGTTGCCAAAGAAGACGATCCCGATGCCCGCGAGTGTCTGCTCGACTACAAGGTACTGAAGAAATCCGAAAATCAAACGCTGCTGGAAATCCAACTACACACCGGTCGCTATCACCAGATCCGCGCACAACTGGCGGCCATTAGCTGTCCGATTGTCGGCGACGAGAAATACGGCTCAAAAATAAAACTGCCCGGCGGCGCGATTGCCCTGCATCACGCGCGGCTGACGGTGATTCATCCGGTTAGCAAGGAAGAGATCGTCGTAACAGCATCGTACCCAAAGCATTGGATCGAGGTATAAGATCGGTGTCCAACCCTTGTAACGGTTTTCCCAATCATAAAAACGATTCAGTGACAGAACTCGGCTTCCCCTGTGATACCTTGCTGAAACATCATTAAACAGGAGTACAAATGGCCAAACCCAATTACACGTTTGAAAAGCGGCAAAGAGACCTCGCCAAGAAGCGGAAAAAAGAAGAAAAGAGGCTGAAAAAAGCCGGACCACAGGAAGATCCGCCCGCAGATCCTGCCGTGGCCGCTGTCGAATAATTCAGGAAACACCGTGATAAAGGTTCTTTCAGAAAGTAAAATAGTGCGATAGGATCGCAAGCAACAAGGAGATATGTGTTATGAGTAAAGGTACAGTAAAGTGGTTCAATTCGGAAAAAGGTTTCGGCTTCATCACCCCAGATGACGGCGGAAAAGATTTGTTTGTACATCATTCCGAAGTAAAGACCCCCGGGCAGGCTGCTCTTAATGACGGCCAGAAGGTGGACTTTGAAGAAGGTGAAGGCAAAAAAGGTCCGTGCGCTAAAAACGTAAAACCTTGCTAATCATTTGCCTCTAAAACGATGCAGGTGACGGCAAATAACCGCACCTGCTGAGTTCGCATCATGAAATCGCAGCGGATTACAGTCATGGAGCTTTTGCAATCCATCAGAAGTTCACACCTCGGAAAATACATCATCAAGGAACTCTCTCGGCAATCCACAGCCACCAGAGAGTTTAAAGATTTTTCCGTGCGACACTGAGAATGGCTGAGGCGACCTGAAGATCATCAGGAGTCCGAATTTTCATATTCCCTGTCGAGCCGGCTACCAAATGAATCTCCTGCTTCCCTTTAGCAAGCAACTCAGAATCATCGTCCAGCAGTTTGCCGGTACCCTTTAACATCTTTTTTAAAACGTCGATTTTATAAACCTGAGGGCTTTGCACCAACCAAATGGTATTTCGGTCGAGCGATTCTGAGACCTTCTGCCCTTTTTCGGCTAATTTTACAGCTTCTGAACTTTTTACAGCGGCCACAGCGGCACCATATCGTTTGCCAGCTTTGATGGTTTCCGTGATGATATCATCCGTTAAAAATGGCCGGGTGGCTTCATGGATAAGCACCGCGGTTGCATCGTCCGGAATCCTCTCCATTGCATTTCTCAGATTAGCCAGCCGGGTCGATCCGCCAGCGACAATGGCAGAAATTTTGCGGCATCCAAAAGAACGTACTGTATGTAAGGCACTATCCACACGCTCTTTACGTACAACAAGTACCATGCCTTCAATAAGCGGATTTTGCTCCAGCATTTGAATGGATCGTGCGACAACCGGACGGGAACCTAGCGCAAGAAATGCCACATCTATGCCAGATCCAATCTCCTGATCTTTCCCACACGCTAACACTATTGCCCATGCTGACATATTATAAGCCCCTTCGCTTTTAACAAACGCAACCTGCTATATGGCAGCAATTTATCAAGCCATCAGAAGGCTGTCAAATGCGCAGGTGAATTTTAGTCACTTAAAATACGACTATTGAAAACAAAAATATACCGTTTATGCGCCTTCGGTACGGAGACGCGGATCAAGCGCGTCGCGCAACGCATCGCCGAGCAAATTGAAGGCTAAAACTAATCCAAAAATGGCCAGCGTAACGAAGGTCATTTCCCACCAAACGCCCTGCCAGAGCCGCATGCGGGCACTATTGATCATAATACCCCACGACGGTTCGTTCTGGACACCGATACCAAGAAAACTCATGAAGACTTCCGTGCTCACGGCCGCCGGGAAACGTAGCGTAAAAGTTACGATTACGACGTGGAAGACGTTGGGAAGAATGTGACGGAAGAGAATCCGCGGCCAACTCAGCCCTAGCGCTTTCGCCGCCTGCACATAGGCCTGCTCCTTATGTTTGATCACTTCACCGCGAATCAGACGGCACAGTCCGACCCACGTGGTAAGTCCGATGCCGAGATAAATTCCCATCAGCCCCTTTCCGACCACCATAGCAATGGCAAGAATGAAAAGCAGCCCCGGCATCGAAGCGACAGTAGAATAAAGCCAGACGACAAAGCTATCCACCCTGCCACCAAAATAGCCCGCCAGACAGCCGAAGAAAACGCCGATCGGAATAGCAATCAGCGCGGTGATGATACCAACCTTATAGGCAATGCGCGTCCCCTGAATCAGACGCTGCATCACGTCACGACCCAACGCGTCAGTGCCCATCCAATGTTTGGAATATGGAGATTGATAGGCCTGATTCAGATCGGTCTTCTGATAAAAAGCAGTCTGATCTTTCGCCTTATAAACCTGATAAACCGCTTCGCCATAAACGGCCAGCGCGGTGTAAAAAACGACCACCCCGAGACAAACCATCGCGAGGCGGTTCTTTTTCAATCGCCGCCAAGCGTCGGACCAGAGCGAGATTCCTCGCTCCGGAGTTCTCGGCGGTCGGGGTTGGGGGTCAGTCCTTGAATTTTGATATTTCATTCTTCATCTCCAACAAAGCACCCTCTGTCACCACTTCAACCTCGCGAACCGCTCTTGAAATCGTCGCCGCGTGACCCATATTTAACGCCTCGGAAATCCATTCGTTCTTTACGCTCGTATTCCGGCGAATAAGCCATGCGATAACCTTTTTCCGGTCATCGCCTTTTTTCAGCTTTTGCAACATCTCACGGTTAACTTTCAGGACGTCCAGACCGTTCCCAAGAAGTTTTTCAGCAGCCTGTTTATCATGTCGCGCAACGGCTCCGCCGCTGTGCGAATCCCGGCGTTTTCCCATTGCAGCATTCTCCAGAGCACCGCGCACTTGTGAACAAAACTCTGCGGATCCGAAAATCCATCCCCTTCGGATCTGATCCCACATCTCATCCGCTTTCGCTGGGTTGTCGCTATGCAGAATGGCCAGGACTCTCTTCTGCATGGCCTTGCGATAGGCCGCTCTTCCGAGTGCTGTATCCTCAAAACTGCAACTCTTCAGAACCCGGTCCACCGTCAGCCAGCCGGGCCGCTCCGAAGGATAAAGATATCCCCGAAAACTGCTCCATTTGAAATCAGAAAGTGTGCCCTTCTCTAGATCAAAACAGTTCGCCCGCACCGGATTCAAATGAATATAACTGGATACAGTAGAAAAATACTCTCCACCATCTACCAAAAGGGCTTTATATCGGCCTTGGAAAAGATGACCCCAGACCTTATGCCGGGCATTAAAGCGCTGAGTATACGTCCCCTGAAGCCACCGCATACCATCCACGAGATTCGGTTCCGGTGTTTCCAGCAGAAGATGATAGTGATTACCCATCAGGACAAAGACGTGGACTCTCCATCCACATCGATTGCACGCATCCCCGAGAGTTTTAAGAAACATCTCGTGATCCTGCTGGTCTTTAAAAACCGGATCCTGACGGTTACCGCGGCACATCACATGATATACTGCCCCGGGGAATTGAACTCTTAACGGTCTTGGCATGAGAATCATGTAAACAAACTACAAAGGTAGCGTCAATCGAAAATATCAAAATTCAAGGACTGACCCCACTAAGACCCCACTAACTCATTTCAATTTGACCCGTGGATCGACTAGGGCGTAACAAATGTCGGTTAAGAGGTTGGCTATAACAAAGAGGATCGAGCCGACCAGCACGATAGCGCGAACGACGTCGACATCGGATGAGTTGATGGCGTTGATGCCGAGGTAGCCGAGACCTGGGATGCCGAAGAAGCTTTCCAGCAGCAGACTGCCGGTATAAAGAAACGGTATGGCGATAACGGTGTTGGTGATGATCGGGATCATCGCGTTTTTCAGAACGTGTTTGAAAAGCACCCCGAGTCGACTGACGCCTTTGGCCTGAGCGGTGCGGACATAGTCACGGTGCGCCTCGTCGAGCATGATGGTACGGTAGAAGCGCAATTCAGCGCCAAGACCGCTGAATACGCCGATCAGTACCGGCAGTATTAAGTAACGTGGATCCTCAAATCCCCAGACTGGGAACCAACCCGCTTTGAAGGCGAGCAGATACTGTCCGGCAACAATCCAGACGAGATAGTTGACGCTCATCAGCGCAACCGAAAAGACGACGAAAAAGCGGTCCACCCAGGTATCGCGCCAGAAGGCACAAAAGAGCGAAAGCATGATGGCGGTTATCAGGCCCGCGAAGAAAATAGGCACAGCCAACATCAGTGACGGGCCGATGCCGTCGCTCAGCAGTTTGGAAACACGCTGATTCGTACTGCTCGAAACGCCAAAGTCGAGATGCGCCAACCGATTGAGGTAAAACATGAACTGCGAATCGAACGGATTATTCATCACGCGACGCAATTTAATGGCACGAATTTCCACTGGGGCAGTTCCCGGAATGATTTTCCCCACGGTTTGAAAGCGCAGACGGATTTTTTTCCAATCATTGGAAAGTTTAAGCTGATTTTCTCCAAACGTTGGAAATCCGCCAGCGCGTCCTTCGATTTCGAGTTCGTATTCACAATCGGTGCGCAGAGCAAATTTAAGCGGAAACTCATATTCTCCGCCAGCAGCAAGAACGATCATACCATTAGTCCAGATGACGCCCGCCGCTCCCTGCCAGTCGCCTGCGGTACGTTCAAAGTCCGAGTCAGCATAGGCGCGAGTCCCAGTGCTGGAACCAACAAAAAGCGGTTTATTAAATCCTCGCTGTTCATCGAACTCTTCGAGGGCCTGCGGTGAAACATGCTGTCCGAGGACTTGCAACGCCGGACTGCCGCCGACGATATTAAATAGTACAAACGTAATCAGAATGACGCCGAACACCGTCGGGATCATCTGCACTATTCGTTTGGTAATATAGCGAAGCATGAGCATCTGGAATGTTGGAATAGAGGAAGGATGGAACATTAATGAATATTCAGATCCGACTTCGTTTACCCCATCATTCCATCATTCCCCCCTTCCATTATTCCGTTTCCAAGCGTTCCACGCCGCGTTGTCGATGCGGCGAAATTTGACCATGGTATAAGGAAAATCGTGAAGCGTGTAGTTTTTCAGCCAGTTATGGATAACGGCAAAGTCCATGGGCTGGTACATGTAAATCCACGGACAATCTTCGACAACCAGATCGGCCATCTGTTCGCAGAGGCGGTCTTTTTCCGGGCCGGGCAACATGGTGCGCAACTGATCGTAGAGTTTGTCGAAATCTGGATTGATGTAGTTGGCGTGATTAGGGCCGGGCGAAACATTCGCGCCATAGAAAAGCTGAAGGAAGTTTTCGGAGTCCGGGTAGTCGGCGATCCAGCCGAGTTCAAAAATCTGCGCCTGACGGCGATCCAGCTTGTCGAGAAAGGCTGGCCAGTTATTGTAGCTGGCCTTCAGTACGACGCCCACTTTATCAAACATACTGGCGACCAGCTCGATCGCCTGCCGCATGTCAGCGGTCGCGTTACCCAGCTCGATATTCAATTCAAGCCGACGTCCGGTTGCCGGATTAATTCCGTCTGGGTAACCGGCCTCAGCCAAAAGCTGTTGCGCTTTTTCAAGGTTGTACGAATAAGCCGTCGGCACCGGCTTAAAGCCAGCCAACGGAGCAGGCAAAGGGCCGTAAACGGGAGCAACACGTCCGTTATAATACTTGACCAATAATTCCGGATGAAACGCACAGCTCAGCGCCTGCCGCAGCTTTTTATTTTTTCCGACGACTGGGTCGTCCAGATTGAAGCCAATATAATAAGGGCTAAGCGTCGGGCTGGAAAGCAGATCGACGCCCTGCTTTTTAAGGTCTTCGACGAGACCGCTGTCGGGCTTGATGACGGCATCCCAGTTGTCGCGCGAAATACCGCTATAGCTGAACTGTCCGGAGAGAAACATCATCCAGGTGGTCGCGGCGTCGTCCACGACATACTGCACAATGCGGTCAATAAAGGGAATCTGCTTTCCGGCATCGTCGAGCAGTCCGGCGGCGCGGGCTTCTTCCGGGCCGGTGGATGGATAAGTTTCGATCCGGCCAGTTTCAGCCCACTTGGGATTGCGGATAAACTCGATGCGATAGTTGCTCTTATACTGGCTGAGAATGTACGGACCGGTGCCGACGGGATGGTTAATAAATTCACTGCCGTAAAATTCGACCGCCTCGCGCGGCACGGCAAAAGCATAGTTCATGGCCAGTACCCACAAAAGCTGCGGATATGACCCCTTCAGCTTAAACTGCAACGTATACCGATCCAGCGCGCGCAACCCTTCGACACCGCGGTTATAATCGGTGGGCGCAGTTCCGGACGAAGCGGCGCGGAATTCATCAAGACCGAGAATCCGGTTATTGAAAGCCCAGTAGCCGGAGGAAGCTGTTTTCAAATCAGCAACACGTTTGAGGGAATAAACAAAATCCTCTGCGGTCAGCTCGCGGCCCTTGCCGCTGGGAAAACAGACATCGTCTTGAAAATAAATGCCTTGGCGCAGACGGAACGTGTAAGTGAGTCCGTCTTCCGAAACCTCGGGCATGGCGGCGGTAAGCATTGGCTGAAGACGGTATGGCCGGTCTAAAAAGGAATACTCCAGCAGCCCTTCATAGAGGCGTCCGACCAGCGCGGATGATGTGACATCGCCTGCACGGGCAGGATCGAGACTTTTTATGCGGGAGGTCTGCCCGTAGAGCACCTGTTCGCCTTCGAAACGAAGGGTATCAAGCTCCTGCCGTCCGCAGGCGGAAATAAATAAACAGAAGAATATCGAACAGCCGAAGCGAAGCGGAGACAGGCTTAAGCGAGGCGAAAGCAATGAACGAAGGGAATGGCAACGAATAATAAATAATGAAGTAAATTTGCGCATAACTCTTACTTCATCATTCGGAGTCCCTAATTCGACATTAAATATTCTGCCTTTATTCCACAGGAACAGATGGCATTTGCACCGGAACCTGGGGCATAGCGGGCTGTTCCATCGGAATTGGCTGTGCAACGGCTGCCTTATCCAGAATCGACTCGTTGGCGCTACCGGCGAAAAGAATACCGAGAACCAGCGTGTTCACCAGAAATACGACCCCGATAACAACGGTGGCCTTGGTCAACACGTTACCGGCCCGTGCGCCGAAAAGTGAATCGCCGCCGCCAGATCCGAACGCCATGCCGAGGCCTCCGTTTTTAGATTTCTGCAACAGAATCAAGCCAATCAGCGCCAAACTGCACGCCGCTTCAAGAATGATAAGTAATGTACGAATAACAGCCATAGTTTAATCCTCCGAGGATTTTGAAACCGAGAGTCTATTCATTAGCAACACCTGTTGCCAAACAAATTCCAAAAATCGATGAAATGATGGAACACTGAAAAAAAGGAATAATGAAACTGCATTAATCCACCACTCCATTATTCCAGCATTCCATTCTCCTTATATTCCTGCTTTGACAATATCAATAAAAGAACGGACTTCGAGAGCCGCGCCGCCGATCAAGCCACCGTCAATATCAGGTTGCGACAGCAATTCCTTGGCATTGGAAGCCTTCATACTGCCACCGTACTGAATACGCAGGCCCTTAGCCGCTTTTTCGCCCACCATATCGCGAATGATACTACGAATAAAGGCATGTACTTCCTGCGCCTGTGCGCTGGTAGCCGTTTTCCCAGTACCGATCGCCCAGACCGGCTCATAGGCCACCACGACATTTTCAAACTGCTCAGCCGTAATATCGGTCAGACTGCCACGCACCTGCGCCTCAACAACCTTCTCGGTATTTCCCGCTTCGCGGTCGGCAAGTTTCTCACCAACACAAACGATTGGGCGTAGATTTTTTTCCAGAGCCTTCTTGACCTTCTTGTTCACCCAAAAATCGGTTTCCTTATAATACTCGCGGCGCTCGCTGTGGCCGAGAATAACGTACTTAACGAACAGCTCTTTGAGCATGGTGTGGGAGATTTCGCCAGTATAAGCCCCGTCATCTTCCGAACTCATGTTCTGACAACCGAGCTTGATCTGACTATCAGCCAACACGTCACTAATCGACTTAAGTGTCGTGAACGGAGGACAAACCACCACATCGACACCGACACAGTCATCCAACTCGCTCTTGATACCTTGAATAAGGGTCAGCGCCTCAGCGACCGTCTTGTTCATCTTCCAATTTCCAGCAATAATCTTCTTTCTCATACAAATCTCCTGCTTCCGGTTAAAAATGAGCCGAGAATCTACCTAACTGAGCCTCGATAGGCAACGCTCAAAACTCAAATCCAGTTCATTTCATTGATCTCCATTCATTATACCCATCACGCATACTGTTCGGTAAAAAAACAAAGGGGAGTGAGCGACCGCCGGGCGCGCCGCACGGTGGAATGGCTCTCCTGCTCAGTCGACTTGGCGAGCGTGCGGACGGCTCGGCGAGCCGTCCCTACCGACGGAATGACTATTAGGCCCAGAGATTTTCGGGGTAAACACCGGCAGTGACGAGCGCGCGGATACCCGCCATTACTTGCGGCTTGTCGTCGGCATAGGTGACGCCCATCCATTTTTCGTTGGTAGGCAGAACCTCTACAGTGGTCTGGCCACGTTTGATCAGGTCGTCAACGACTTCCAATAAGAAAAATTCACTTTTGAGTTCTGTTCCGCGCCGCGCGAGAAATTCAGCAAAGCCCCGATCCAACGCTTCGAACAACCCCGGTGTGAAGCCCCAGGTGTTCATGGAAACCATATCGTCGTCGGCCATCGGTTTCAGTTCGTTATTTTCTTCATACCGAATCACGCCGTCCGCTTTGCGCTCAATGTTGTAGCGCTCGACAATGTGCCGAAGCTTCCCGTTCTGCACGTCACAGAAACCACGCGCCACGCCACCGTAAGGCGATAGCGTGTTTTTGATATAAAAGCCGACCATGCAACTTTCGGTGCTTTTCACGTCCATTGCCATCAGCCGTTTAGCGATGACTTGAAACGATTGGCATCCATAAAAGTCGTCGGCGTTAATTACCGCAAACGGTTCGTGAACGACGGGGCGCGCCATAAGAACCGCCTGACCGGTGCCCCACGGTTTGGTGCGACCTGCCGGCATCAAAAATCCGGACGGAAGTTTGTCCATGGTTTGGAAAACGTATTCGACCTGAATTTTTCCGTCGAGCTTACGTCCGATCACTTCCTTGAAGGCTTCTTCGATATCAGGACGAATAATAAAAACGACTTTGCCGAAACCCGCTTGAATCGCGTCGTACACTGAATAATCCAAAACAATTTCGCCGGACGGGCCGACGGGGTCAATCTGTTTGAGCCCGCCGTAGCGGCTACCGATTCCTGCGGCCATAATCACGAGAGTTGGTTTCATAGAAGACTTCCAAGGATTAGAACGCCGATGCTAAGCGCACCGATCAGCCAGGTCTGCGGATCGCGAGCGGCAAATTCAAGCGGATCATCGGACAGCTCTCCCCGGGCGGCTAGCAACCAGACCCGAGCGATCCAATATAAAAACAGCGGACAGATTAGCCAAAGTACCGCCGGATGGTTATAAAATTGCACAACCTTTTCGCTGTTGATATATAGCGCGAGAACCAGCACGGCGACACATCCGCTGCCGGTACCAAAGCCGGCCAGCATCGGCAGATCGGCGGCGCAGTACCCGCGTCCGCGCACCAGAACCTTTTCACCCTGATCCAGCGAGGCTTCACGCA
Source organism: Kiritimatiellales bacterium (assembly GCA_038213895.1). Lineage (GTDB taxonomy): Bacteria > Verrucomicrobiota > Kiritimatiellia > Kiritimatiellales > Tichowtungiaceae > Tichowtungia. Next base: position 36,525 of record JBBQSL010000005.1, read on the forward strand.
GTTCGGCGTAGCGTTTGACCATGGCGAGACTAAAGAAAAGGAAAATAGAGAACGCAATCAGCCACGTTGACGTTTCGATATCATAGGCCGCCGTACCCGCGAGAATACGAATCGCATAGAGCCCCGCCAAGGTCATCACGTCGAGCAGCGCAACCTGCTTGAGTCTCCATGAATAAAGCGTGGTAATGACGAGATAAATCAGCAGAACGGCAATAAAGGTTCGCGACAGCATCTGCGCAACGCCCAGTGCCGCCAGAACAAGTAACGGCGAAACAACAACTGCCATTTTCAAATTCACATTGCCTGCCGCGAAGGGACGGTTTTTTTTGCGCGGATGATGTTGATCCGCATGCAGGTCGAAGAGGTCGTTGAAAATATAAATGGCCGACGCCGCAAAACTGAAGGCAAAGAATGCGAGTACGGCTTTGACATACAACGCGGGCGTTGTCAGTTCGTGCGCCAGTATCATTGGCAGGAAAATGAGGCTGTTTTTTGTCCATTGATGAATGCGTAGCGCTTTGAGCCAGGTTTTCAGCCGCGCCGGACGGTCTTCGAACAGTTGCACAGTCTGGTTCTTGAGTGCACGGCGTACCGATCCACAAGGATTAACGACGATAATCTCGGTGGCGGCTTCCCAGACCGGCAGATCATCGGTGGAATTACCGGCATAATCGAACCCTTTTTCGCCGAAGCGGGCAACGAGCGCGTCGCGCTTACAGGCGGCTTTAAGATTAGTAACTCCATCGCTGGCCATGACCTCTGAGAAAAGACCGAGATGCGCGGCAACGGCGCGGGCGGGGGTCTCGTCCGAAGCGGTCACTAAAATCAGTTCGCGACCTTTCTCCCGCTCGGTTTTCAAAAAGGCCAGCAGACCGGGATGGTATGGTAAGGCGGCTGGGTCGAGCTGTATCTCCTGCGCGACCTGCCGCTTAAAAGCGGCCAGCCCATTGGCGGTCCAACGCGGAATAGAAAACAATATTTCTGGCCGGGTACGGATGAGTAGTAACAAGGCCTGCGCAAAGGTGTCGGTCTTCACCAGTGTTCCATCGAGATCAACGCACAGCGGGATTTCCCCTTTTTCAGGCTTCTCAGTCATGCGCGGCAGTATTCAGAAGATTGCCGGCAAGTTCAATCCTGTTTTATCCCACTTAAAATTTCATAGTATTCATCTCCTTCGTTTTACATTGTAACGGCAACCCCCGATCTGTTCAAATTGGCAATGAGCTGAAGTCCTTGGAATATTGAAATAATGAACCCACTAGAAAACATCCGTATTGTACTCGTCGATCCCAAATATGCTGGGAACATCGGCTCAATCTGCCGCGTTATGATGAACATGGGAGTCACCGACCTCGCACTGGTTACCCCCGGGGAACATCTCGACTGGGAGGAAGCGCGCAAACTCGCCTACAACGCTGAAGACCTGCTGGATCGCCTGAAAACTTTCCAAACCTTGGAAGAAGCGGTCGCCGATTGTACCGTCGTCGCCGGAACCAGTGCCCGCACCGGATTTTACCGTGACCACGCCTACCTGCCGCGCGAAATCGCACCCGTCATCCTCGACTCCGCCGTACACCATAAAGCCGCGCTGGTTTTTGGCCGCGAAGATAAGGGGCTATTCAATGAAGAAATCGCCGTCTGCACGCATATCATCAACATTCCATCGAGCGAACTCTACCGCTCGCTGAACCTCTCGCACGCCGTCATGGTCTGCTGCTACGAACTCTTCCTACTGGCAAACAACCCGTCCTATGCACCGCCGGAAGAATGTTCATCCGAAGCCAACGGACAAATGCGCGAAAGACTCTACGAAGCCTGGAGTTCCATGATGCTGGAGACCGGATTTTGCGAAAAAGAGAAACTCGACCACATGATGCTTGGATTGCGCCGCATTTTCAGCCGGGGAAAACTCACCGAAAACGATGCTCGAATTCTGCTTGGACTCGCCAAACAGTCGCGCTGGGTGGCCAAAGAAGTGTGCCGATTGAAAGAAAAACAAGATCTAACCTGAGCCCCTAGCCTATCTATTATACGCATAATAAAATCCGGGTAGATGTTGACCGCAAAGACGTGAAGAGAAGAAATAACGTTCCAACCATTGATAAAATGCTCCCGAATTTCTCCAATATCTGGAACCCTCAAACCAGTTTTCTACCCCTCTTCTTCGCGTCTTTACGGTCAAAAAATTATCCAGTCTATGGATTAAATTAAACGACGGAGGGTCTATGGAATTAGGCGTATAATAGAATAGATAGGCCTTTAGCCGCGCTTATACCCGGGCCGGTGATGCCAAAGATGACGGTGCACGTACCGCGAAAAAGCCACCATCACCAGCAGCACCGTGAAAATCAAGGTGAGGATTAAAGTAAAACGCCCGCGATGCCCTTCGGTGAGATAAGCTTCTTCTGAAAAAAAATAGGCTGAAAGAAGTCCGCCGACTACCAGTACAAAAAAGGCAAGCAACAGCAGACCTCGATACGGCCTCAACCTAAACATCGGAACTCTGTCACCCAACATAATCATCATTTATCCATTTGCTAAGATGCCTCGAATCTTAGAGCCACCTTACTGGGAGATAAAGCATTATTTAGCAAGAAACCGTTTCACAGCATCTTCAGTCAGGAAGCCGGTCGGCCCGGCAGCTTTTTTTAACGCAGAAATAACGTCCGCCACCGTGGCATCAGGATGGTTCTGTCTATAGAGCGCATCAAGGTGCGCCACATAGGCGGCGGAAACAGAGGTGCCTTGCGAGTTACCCACAGAGCCGGGCGCTATAATATCTACAGAATCACCGTAGTTGGAATAGTCCGCCAAACGATCTCCATCTGAGGATGCGACACCCACGACATCGTGACAGGCCGCCGGATACATGGGCTTGTCGGTGCTTCCATTGCCGACGGCAGCATAGACAGAGTGGCCATTCGCAATCGCATATTGCACCGCGTATTCAATAAAGCTACTGGGCACTTCCGACCCCCAGCTGAGGCTGATCGGTCCCGTGCTGTTTTTTACGGCATAGGTCATCGCGTTCATTAAAGTAAAGGAGTCCGCTGTGCCGTCGTCCTCGAAGGCTTTGACGGCCACAACGGACACGCCTTCTCCAACCGGACTGCAATAGGGATCGAGGAGTCCGGCAGCGAGCTGCGCCATTAAGGTGCCGTGCCCGACGGCATCGGCGGTGAGCGGCGTGCCGGGATTGGTGGCATCAAAGGCGCTGATGACCGCGCGATTGAGATTCCCGTCGGGCAATAAGCCGGTATCCAGAACCGCAACGGCGATCGGACGGTCGCCGGTCGGCGCGTTCCATTGCGCCGGAGCACTGGCCGCACCTTTTCCGCCCGGCAGAAGGCGCGGCACGTCGTAAACATAGTTGGGCTCGGCAAGAGCAATACTGCCGTCGTTGCCCAATTGGGTCGCGAGATCAAGGACGTTAGCGCCCTCAGGCAAAAGAATACGATAAATACCCATTTCGGCATTAACGGCAATAACGGTTCCTCCCATGCTGACAAGTAACGTACGTAACGTGTCCATGGAGGCGCCAGGTTTAAAGCCAATGAGAATTTCCCGAGTCATAAATCGGAATTTACCATCCAGAGAGGTTTCAATACGGCGCACGCGACGCAACGGTTTTACGGATGAAGCATAGCCTTCGCGAAATACACGTATGCCGTTAAGCCGGGTAAACTGACCGAGAGGCCCGGTCTCACGCCGCCAGTCGAGCAGGTAACTATAAGGCGGTAGCAACCGGTCAAGCACCGTTTCGACATCCGCCGCGTTGTAGGATCCGGTAATCATTTTCTGCGCGGCAGGATCAATCTGTACATCGATTCCAGCGGCGGCGAAATATTCAAGCAGTTCCGAAAGCGGCTCTTCCTGCGCGGTAAGCCAGAGTCGATTCTGGTCGAGGCGGAATTCTGATACACCGGCCTGGGCAAAAGCCGTTGTGATGCAAAAGGCTAAAAGGATAAATCTGAAATGGTTACGCATAAAGAGGAAGGTAGCAAACGGCTGAACAAATGGCAATCCGCAGGGTCTAATATAGACAAGGCAGGCTGGAAGCCCGCGGTACGTATAGACAAGGCAGGCTGGAAGCCCGCGTTACGTATCGACAAGGCAGGCTGGAAGCCTGCGATACGTACCGCAGGCTTTCAGCCTGCCTTGACCTGAATATCATCCACGGACTTTATCCTTCCGGTCAGGCTGCGAGCAGCGTATGTTGAGAAAACTATGAATAATGGAACTTGCAGGGGGTTCGTTTTGCTGGCGGTTTTTACCGTTGGTTTGGGGTGTTCGTTTGCCGAGGATCTAGATACCGCGCTGGAGGCGCAAAAAAAGAAGCCCCAACGCCGGGTTTATTCAGACAGCGCACTGCTTCACGACCAAAAATTAACTGTTCCTAAAGGGGTTACTGAACAGGAAAAGGCGGTTGATAAGGAATTGCGGGCGATGGAGGCCAAGCTGGACGCTCAGGCCAAGGCTGAGCAACCTATGAAAATGCCCCCCATGACGGCAAGACCGACCGTCACCACGGCTACGGCTCGTCCGACAGAAAACAAAAACTGGCTGACTCAAGCTGTATTAGATGAACAGGCTGCCCTGTCACGACCTGATGATAAGCAAGACGATTGGCTTGTCCGCGAAATGTCCCGGCAAAAAGAGTTAAAGGGAGCGCAATCCAAAGAAAAAGATGCCGGGCAGATTGAAAAGCTTCTGCTTGAAAAAAAACAGTTACAGAGCAATTCGCCGGAAATGGAGCGTTTGAAACAATATCAACTTGCTCCACCGAAGCTCTTCGGCATGAAAGATAGAGACCTCGATATCCCCGCGTATATGACCCCGAACAGCGGGACACCCGACCC
>JBBQSL010000006.1:0-39529 GCA_038213895.1 Kiritimatiellales bacterium
ACAATCAACCCGACAAAGAACAGCAACAAATCCTCGACTGCCTTGGGGTGAAAGGACTGTAGCCAGAGTCGTGAAATAAAAAACAGGACTTATCTCGTTCATCCCGTTGAGGATACGTCGTTTCAATTAAAACAATGTCCGTTTTGTGACCCCTTTTGGCGGACCAGTATAAGTTTCCCATCCCCGCCCGAAGAACTGTCCAAACTCAGAAAATAAAAAAAGGGGTGAGCTCATCCGTACATAAAAAGGGGGTCACCCAAGAGGTTCCGATCAAACACAAAATGTGAGGCCGACTTTCCAGTCTGCCCTTTTGCGCAGGCAGGAAAGCCTGCGCCACAAACTGACTAACCTCTAACGCGTATTAATTGCAGGTAACCCCTTCGCGGCTTTGTGTGTTTGCGGTCAGCCCTCACTTCCCAATGCAGTAGAGCTTTTCATTTCCGCGAATATAGATGCGGCCGTTCATAAACGCTGGCGTGGCGTAAACGGGTTCGCCCATCTCGATGGTTCCAATTTCTTTATATTCCGCCGCCACACCAAAGATGTGGACAACCCCGGCGATATCCGCGACATAAATGCGATCACCAACGAGCACGGGCGAGGAAGAAAAGCCGTCTTTAAATTCCTGCGTCCACTGTTCTTTACCCGTGGCGGCATCTAGGCAAACGATATCGCCCGCTGAGGTGGCCATGAAGAGAAAATCTTCCGAAGCAACTGGGCTGGAAATTTCCGGCAGGACTTTGTCGTATTGCCACAAAATTTTCGGAATACCGCTGGTCAGCTTCAATGCACTGGCCTGCGCGTATTCATTCGCCACAAAAATAATGCCTTTCCCGTTATAAGCAGGTGACGGCGCAACTTCACCGCCAAGACAAGCGACCTGCCAAATCTGTTTCCCTGAAACCGGATCATACGCCGTCACATTTTTTTCATCGTTGAGAATCAATTGCCGTCCGGCGTCAGTTTCAATTAGCGCCGGACTCGACCACGAATTATACGTACGTGCCGTTTGCCACACCGGATTCCCAGTCAGGCAATCAAACGCCATTATCTTTTGAGCTTTGTTATGGTCGTATTGCACAAACACCCGCTCGCCATCGGTGATGAGCGATGACCCCATACCGTACGGATTCTCCGGAACACCAAGCGCTTTCTGCCAGACCGGATTACCATCAAAATCAAACGCCGCCAGTTCGCCGGTCGCGAAAATAACAAATACGCGTTGTCCATCTGTCGCCATGGTCGGCGCGGCGTAGCCGGTATCGTCCGACACCTCAGGAAGTTCGGCAGAGGTTTTAACCGTTTTCGTCCAAAGTTTTTCTCCGGTATCGGCATTAAAGCAGAAAACTTCCTGCCCTTGCTTATCGGCACCTGACATGAAAACGCGTCCGCCCCAAACGATTGGAGAGTTGAATCCGGGAACAGGAATTTCGGTTTTCCACAGCACACCTTCGCCGGTTGCGACATCCCACCGAATCGGAGCATTCGTAAAATGCGCCACGCCGATGCCGCTCGGCCCGCGCAATGACGGCCAATTAGATTGCAAGGATGGAAGAACGGATGGAAGGATGGAAGACTGGATGTTCTGTAGGGTTGACGGGGCGGGCTTGCCAGCCCGCGCCAGTATGACAGATAGGTCACTCTGTACGGCGAATGCCAGAAACAGTGCAATGACCGCCAGAAAAACTCCTGTTCCAGCCATCAGTTGCCGAAATAGCGCATTAAGCTCCCAATGATCAAATCCCTCCGGTTTTCCAACCCTTGGAAGTTTCGGCTTCCAAAGTTTGGAAAGCTTCAATGCAATAAAACAGACCGTCACGCCGCCGAGCAGTAGCACTCCGCCTGTACGCCGTTGTTCCTGACTGCTAAAGAAGGCTCGCCGCGTATAAAGATCGAACGTGCGGATCTGCTCGATCAAGGCCGCATTGTCGCCGGTCGAATTAGCCAACTCCTTGCGCAATTGCAGCAAATGCGGGTCGTTCAGCGGATCCATTTTTTGAATCCGTACAAAGTCGGCCATCAGCAGAATGCAAAGAATCAGCGAAAATAGCGCCGCGACAATCGCAACGCTTTGCGCCAGTAATCCTAAAATAGGTCTTTGCTTGAATTCGTTTTTCTCCGTCATAAAGTGGTCCTTCATTCTACTGCGTACTGCGTATTATGAAATACGCAGTACGCAATAGGTCTTCTATTTCTCCTTCACCGGACAATATTTGAAACAGCGTCCGCAACTAAAGCAGGTGCCGCGATCCGGCTCGTATCCGGTTCGTTTCCGCAGGATGGAAACCGCAATCAGTTTGCCGCCGATCACGAGTCCAATAAAAGCGCCCAAGCCCATTCCTCCGCGCCCGAATTCATGTTTAATCTTGACCGCTGCGGCATACAGATTTTCGTTGGGCGTTTCCGATGCACGGAAAGCGGCGGACTCGATATTCGTTCCTTTATAGCGACCCAACTCCTCTCCAGCGATGCGTTCGGCCAGCTGAACAGTTGGGTGCATACGTGAGAGCGGCTCGCGCAACAGACTGCCGATGCCAGCACCGAACGCAACAAGTATCGGAATTAAAAGAATCAAAAGGCCTAGCCGCCGAGCCCCCTTGCCGCGAGATTCCGGTGCGGCGGTCGGTGACGGTTCGTTGATGGCGTTATAGGGACACGAATCGGCACACAGTCCGCACTGGATACAATCCGCTGGAGTGATGACGGCGTGCCTGCGCGAAAGTTTTGACGCCCAGTTAAGCAGTACGCCATACGGACAGAGAAAACGGCAATAAGGCCGCGCCACAAAAATGCCGAGCACGAGCAACAGCCCACCAAAAATTAACAGACTGAAACTTGCGCCCATGCGAAAAAAACCAACGAAAGGATCGTACTGACAAATAATAAAGCCCGCGCCCATCGCCACCGAAAGCATCGCTAGTCCGAGATAAATGACAGGAACAATCGAAAGCACCTTTTCAACCGCCAGTGGTACCTTAACCGGCTTAATGGCAACCATTTCCTGAATGGCACCGAGCGGACAAACTGCCGCGCAGAAAACGCGACCAAACAGCAGGGCAAAAATCAACGGCGCGGCAAAAAAGACCAGTGTTGTAAGCGGTACACCCAAACCAAGCCATAGGCCTGCGGCCACATTTTGCACCGACCCGACCGCACAAACGCAGCCGTTGCGCCAGAAGCCGAAGTACAGCAACGAGAAAAGTGTAAGCAAAAAAATTTCCCGCCTCTTGCGACGTTTTAAAATGAAAATGACAGCCAGCGTCAGCGTCGCGATTAACACGGCAACATCCCAGCCAACCATCGCGTTCGACGGTACAGGTGTATAAACCGGCGGGTGAGTGTAGCCCGAAGCAAACTCCGGCATCGGAAAGCGGAATTCGGCGAGAGCTGTCCCACTGAAGAAAAACGCTCCTGCCACGGCTTGTAGTCCCGCCTTTAGGCGGTTCGGCAGATGCGAGCCCGTTGAAGAGAAGCCGCCTAAAGGCGGGACTACATACCTTTTCACGAAGTTCTCTTTTCTTGGCTGGATTTCAGTAAATAGGGATTGGAGGCTGGCACGCGGCGGAAGGCTTTAGACGGACAGGCTTGGGCAATGGCACATTCGTTACAATTGACACAGCGGTCGTGCTTGACCTGTAAATAGAGCGAACCATTCCCGAACATCCCGCAGCCCTTTACACATTTACCGCAACCGATGCAGAGCTTCTCCTCGATGGTGTATTGATAATAGGGTTTTTCAATAAACTTACGGCGAAGCGCTGCCGTCGGACAAAGCTGATTTTCCGCGCCGGTATTACGAGCCTTGGCGTCGGAACGCTGATAACCGCCGCATAAATCACAATAGCCGCAAATAGAATACGAGTGGAAACATTTCACCGCCGACGGAGCCAACACGCAATGCGTTGCGCAACGACCGCACTGCGTACACTTATCCGGATCAATCTGCCACACCATCCTCGGCGACCGGCGACGGGAAAGCAGGATCACGACGCCACCGATTAAAGCCGCCGCCGCCATGCGCAGAAAACCGCGCCGGTCGATTTTTTTCCGCGTGTTCATTTAATCCTCAAAGCACATTTACCCTCTTTAAACTTCAGACACTGACCACACTGACTGCTACACTCAAAAACCTCTTCGCGCGACGCCAGCACCGCACAAAGTCCGGCAATACCTGCAAATAGGCTCCCGCGAAAAATGCTTTTAACAAAATCCCGCCGACTCATGGGCTTCATGGCTTGGCCTCAAAAATTCTGACTAGGTTCCGCCCGGGATCGAGCACGTAAACGCGGCCTTGCCGATCCGCCGCGACGTCGAGTCCCATGGCCCCTTCGTCAAACTGGTTGGGTGTCGCAACCACACAACGCAGAGATCCATCCAAATTATGGATCTTAACGCGCGGCAGTCCCTTTTCGGCCGTGACGAATGAACCGTCGGGCATCAACGCAAAGTTCGCAGGGTTACAGCACCCGCAAAACCCTTCGATCCCAAACGAACTGTTTTCCCACGACGAAAGCAACCGCCCGTTCGGGCTATAATTTTCCAGCGCATGATAGCCGGGATTAACCACCCACAGGGAGCCGTCCGTTCCGATATCGAGGTCAAAAAATGGACTGGGAATATTAAAACCGCGCACGCCATTTGCTTCATCTTTCGCGCCGATTTCTACCGGCGTGCCGCCAGCTTTATTATACCGCCAAACACGGCGGTTGCCCGCATCGGCCACATAAACATACCGATCATCAACGGCAATAGATGTCAGATAGGCCTTTTCGCTGGGCGCAGGCCAAACCGTTTTTTTCCAATCCTTGGAAAAAATTTCAACATGATCCCGCAGGCCAGCAAACACCGTGCCGTCCTCATCCACCGCAAGACAGTTTACGATCCCGGCAACCGGATGGATTGTCTTATCCGGAAAAATTCCAATCGTATTTTCTCCGCCGATATAAATTTTCCCGTCAGAAGCAATCGCTAGCGCGGAAAGTTTTCCAAAGGCTGGACGTAACCCTGCCGTTTCGACGTAGCGAATGAGCGCTGGATCAACCTGGCGATATTCCGCGACGGAATAGACGAGGCTTTGCCCCGGCTCGGCCCGGCGACTCTTTCCTAAATAAATTCCAGCACCGAGAATCAGCAACAGAATCGCCAAAAACCAAACCCAGCATTTTTGTGCGTTGTTCATTTTCCAGCTCCGATTTCAATGCAGACCATTTGAGTCGAATCGCGTAATAACATACGGGTTCCGGCGATTGCAATCGGCCCCCAGGCATCCTGCCCGTTCAGCACCTTGTATCGCGCCAGTTGTTTATATTCATTCCGACTGACTGCCAGCATGGTTAAGGTGCCTTCATCGTCCAATATAAAAAACTTCCCATCAGCCAGCAGGAACGGACCCAGTCCGAACCGGTTGGTTTTGCCGCTCGACCAAACCAGCGCGCCGACAGGATCATAGCAGACAAACTGTTGCTTCAACGCGCCGCCATCTTTCGGCATAATTCCATAAAGTAGCCCGTCGTACAAAATCGGCGTCTGCTGTTCACTGGCCAACCAATCCGCTGAGCCAGTCCGCGCAAGTTCTTTAGCAGAAAAGCCATCAGCCATTTTGTCGATCTGCACCATAAGACTACCCGCTCCATAACCGGCCGTGATGAAAATTCTATTCCCAGAAATCAGAATCGGTGCCGGCGCAACCACGGAGGCGCTCCAAGGAATCTCCCACAAAATTTTCCCAGCCTTGGAAATACCCACTATGCCGCCGACCGCCGCATAGACATACATGGGTTCCCCGTGAATCGTCATCGGCATGACCGAAGAATGCGACATTTTCCAGCCCTTTGGATTGGGCGTTTTCCAAATCACTGCGCCGGTTTTACAATCAACCGCCATCAGCAAGGCCTCCGGACTACCGGGCGCAAGAATAGTGCGCCCTTCGTCGATCAGCGGACACTGCCCGGTAAACCACAGCGGTTCCGTGGTGCCATACTCTTTTTGCAGATCGATGCCCCAGCGAAAACGGCCGGTCGCCGTTTCAACGCACGAAACATGACAACGCGGACCGATGGTTACGATGCAGTCCGTGGTGACGGCTGGAATGGTTCGAGAAAGTCCATGGTTCCGCTTGGCCGGCAATGTGTAAGAACGCCGCCAAATTTCTCGTCCGTCGGCCAACGAAAAACAGCGCAGTGCATCAGCACGCTTTTGTTCGTTGTAATCGAATAAATAAACACAACCATTAAGCACGGCAGGCGCGGCATGGCCTTCACCCAGCGCCACCGACCAAAGAATTTTGGGGCCTGACTCCGGCCAACTGTCGGCCAGCTTTACACCGACCTTACCAATGTTGTCAAAATCCGCCCCACGGAAACGTGGCCACGCCCCGGGCAAGTTGGACGGCACCCCGTCAAAGGTTTCAAGCGTTCCGTTCAAGTTAACATCCAGCGCCTCCGCAACCGCGCTCCCGGTATTTGTCGGTCCGCCGTCGGCACCAGGCAAACTGCGCTCCAGCGTGCGGGCTGGGTCATAAGCAAACCAACGGGAAAGCAAAACAAAAGTAACCCATCCTCCCAGAATAAAGATGGGCGCTACGACCAGCAAACTGGCTGTTTTTTGTTTCACGCGATATACGCTGACCTTTATTTCAATTCACTACCTTTTTTGCCGCACGAATAAGTACACGTGCAGGCCGTCAAATTTTTCTCTTTATTCGGACAAGTGCTCATCATTTTTTCCCGAGAATCTCTTCCAGATTTTCGACCAGCGCTATGACCTGCTCGTTGGTTCCGACCGTGATGCGCAAACAGTCACGAGTGCGGTCGCCGTCAAACCAGCGGACGAAAATATTGCGTTTCCGGAGTTCCTCAAAAATTTTCTTCGCGCCTGGTTTCGGCGGGTGCGTCCAGACAAAATTGGTTTCCGCCGGATAAACCTTAAAGCCCAGCCCCTTCAGCTCGGCCGTGATTAATCCGCGGGTACCTTTAACCGCGGCAGTAATGGCCTCCATCGTTCCGGCATCGAGCAGTGCTACGCGCGCCAGTTCTTGCGTCAAACGACTAACATTATAGGAGTCTTTGACTTTGAGCAGCGCATCGATCAGCGGCTTGGCGCCCACGCAATAGCCAAAACGGATGCCTGCCAGCGCGTAGGATTTTGAAAGGGTTCGCACCACCAGCACGTTCTCGTATTTTGTCGCAAACTCCATGCAGTTCTCGCGGGCGAAATCCACGTAAGCTTCGTCAATGACCACCATACCGGGAAAACTCTTAATAAAGGCTTCCACCTTGTTCTTCGGGAAAAGCATGCCCGTCGGCGCGTTAGGATTGGTTAGAAAAAATACCGAGGCTTCATAACCCTTCGGCATCTGCCATTCAAAATTTTCATCCAACGCTACCGGCTTTGTGGCGAGTTCTTCAATCTGCGCCAGCACCGGATAAAGTGAATACGACGGATCAAAATAACCGACCGAGCCGTCGCGCTCGCAGAAGGCCCGCAGACAAAGCGCCAGAATTTCGTCGGAGCCGTTACCGGTAAAGATATTGCCGAGACCGACCTCATGCTTTTCAACAATCACCTTTCGCACTTCCGTACAGAGCGGATCGGGATATTTCGCCAGCTCCATAATATCAATTTCGTTGAGGATATCGCGCACCTCCGGCGAGCAGAGCCACGGATTCTCATTCGTGTTCAGTTTAATAATGCCCTCGCCCTGCGGCTGTTCGCCCGGGATATAACCACTCATCGCCTCTACAGATTTTTTAATTAGTTTTTTCATATCGTTACCAATAAACAGGAATTTCCCACGGGTTGGAATCCTGAACCCACAAAATCGAACGAATCAAGCAAGTCTGGCCGTCTGTAAACGCCGGTGTAGAAATGCTCGGCATGCCGCAAGACGTCGCCGAGCTAGCGGACTGCCTTTTTTCTTTCTATTCGACGAACTCCTCGTGATCCTCATAAGCTTCAATCCGACGCCCAGTGAGCGCAATGATCTTGCCGACGATGGCACCCGTGACGAGCGCCAAAATGGCAGTAATCGCAATGCCTTTGATTTGCGCCGCTTTGTCGATACCTTGCACCACAAACAATGCGGCAACGCCGCCGAGTAGGCCGGGCAATCCGTGGAGATAGAGAACGCCGCAGGTATCAACTTTTTTGATTCGTCCCTGCAACCAAGGCTGAATTACGGCAAAGCCGAAGGTTGAAAGAACGCCGGCAAGTAGACCGATTCCGAAAGCCGTTCCCGGCCCGACTTTATCGCAGGTAGAGCCGATGGCCACTCCGCCTGCCAGTGCGGCGTTGGCTATGTCGACAATGGAAATCTTCCTTCGCAAGCCAACCGACGTAATGTATGTAAACAGAGTGGACGCACAAAGCGCCATGATGACGTTAACGGCTGTTTTTGGTACGTCCACAGGAGCGACTAGCGCGGAGCAGAAGCTCGGCCAGAACACCCACAGAACCATACTGCCCACCATAGAAAAACGATCGCTAGTAGCATCGGCCTCGATCGGCGTTTCAAATTCTTTTTGCGAGGTGAGGGACAGGATCGCGGCCAGACCGAAAAGCGCACCGAAGGCATGGATAAGAATTGATCCGCCGGTGTCCACGAACTGTCCGACGGGCACGAGACCCAGCCCGCCTTTTACCAGAATCCATTCGTTGACGGCGTAACAGGGGACGAATAGCAGGGCCAAATAGATGTACTGAATCATTTTGAGTCGTCCCAGGACGGCTCCGGTACAGATGAGCAGACTGGCTGCGGCAAATTCGGCTAAGATCAAACTGTCGATGTCGATGTTGGTGCCTCCAAGCAAACCCAACTTATCTTTGAAAAAATAAAGAGGGATGGCGACACTCACCAGCAGGTAGGTAGCCGTTACAGCTGAGCGACCGTAACGCTTAACGAACACCATAAGAAACCCGAAGCCCACGAGAAGCATCGCCATAATCTGAATGGCCCGGCTGTATTTCTGCACATCGATGCAAGCGGCCAGTGTATCAGCGGTTCCGGACTCCGCCGCGAAACTTGTGACAGCGCACACGGTCAGAGTAAGAACGACAAATAATAGGGAATGAATTCGCTTCATGTATGGAGCTACCTTTCATAAATGTAATGCTCGACAGCCCCGTCATGGTGCTATTTCTGCCCAGAATGACTTAGCTACCACTGCGAGTGCAACAGAAATGTAATTCCGTGCGCTTTTTTATGCCAGGCAGTTGGCGGAGGTAAAATCTATACCATAGCGACGCGAAATCAAATTGGCGGCAATACGGCCCGATTCGTAGATAGTCGGTAGCCCACTGCCCGGATGAGTGCCCCCACCGGCGAGATAGCAGTTGTCCACTTCCTCAAACTTGTTGCGTGGCCGCAGATGAATCATTTGGTCGAGCGAGTGAGCCAGATTGAAGGTCGCGCCTTCGTACACATTCAGATCGTCGCGCCAGTCGACAGGTGTCATCACTTTTTCCTCCACGATGTGGCTACGCAGGTTTTTCATACCGCCGCGCGTTTCCATGATGTCGAGAATGGTATCGCGGAAGAGGCTTTGTTTCTTCTCCCAATCGGTGCCGCTGCGCAGGTTGGGCATCGGTACGAGCACGTAGATGGCGGAGTGACCTGTGGGCGCGAGCGTTGGATCGGTGATACTGGCGTTGCGCACGTAAACAGAAAGGTCTTGGTCGGGCTCGCGCAGATGGAAAATGGCCTCGACGTTTTTGCGGTAATCCTTCGCAAAAAAGATGGTGTGGTGCGGCAGGTCGTACTGGGTGTCGAGGCCGAGGTAGAGCATGAACGTGGAGCAGGAGAATTTTTTCTTCTGCAGTTTTTTCGGACTGTATTTTTTCAATACGCCGGGCGCGAAGAGAGTTGAGGCCGCGTAGGCGAAGTCGGCATTGAGAACCACCTCGTCCGCTTCGATAATCTCGCCGGTTTCCAGTTCGACGCCGCAGGCTGCGCCGTTGCGCACAACGACCTGTTTGACCGGGGAATTAAGATGAATCTCCGCGCCATTTTTGCGGGCGGTATCAGCCATCGCTTCAGAAATACGGCTCAGCCCGCCGATTGGGTGATAGATGCCGAAGGCATGTTCGATGTACGGAATAATGGCAAAGAGGCCGGGACATTCCCACGGCGACATGCCTAGATATTTGGCCTGAAAGGTGAACGAAAGCGCCAGATCCTGTTCACGGAAATACCGGAACATCACGTCGTAGAGGCTTTTTCCGAGAGCCAGATGCGGAACCGCTTTGATCAATTGCAGCGAAAGAAACGCCCGCCACGTGTGATAGGATTTTTGCAAGCAGGGGTAGAGCGCGTCGAAGCGCGCTTTTTCGCGTTCAAAAAATTGGTCATAGGAAATCCCCATACCGGGGAAGCATCGGGCGATTTCCGATTTCATCGGTTCTCGTCCGTCACACACGTTCAACGCCTTTTCTGCAAATTGCAACCGGTACATGGGATCCAGCCTACGTATTTCCAGCAACTCATCGCAGCAGGCTCCCGCCTCCTTAAACACCTCATCGAGAATGGGTTTGAGCATTAGAAAGGTCGGGCCAATGTCGAAAGTGTAAGGGCCAAGCTGGAAGGCACCGTTGCGTCCGCCGACCCGATCGCGACTTTCAAATACCGATACGCGGAATCCTCGCTTCGCCAGAATCATCGCAGCGGTCAGTCCGCCGGGTCCTGCGCCAATGATCACGATCTGTTTTGGTTCCATGGGATCTGCTCCTTTCTAACGGTTATTCCTTATTATTCTTTCTTTTTCGATTTTCAGTTTTTTAGCCATTTTGCGCCGCGGCCTTTGCCATGCGAACTGATAAATCCTTCGTCGCGGAGCTGGCGCAGGACGAGACGAACCATGTCGCGGCTAATGCCGGGGCAGTCGGATTCAATGTTGGAAATGGCAAAGGGGCCGATCCGGCGGGCGACTGTCTGCCGGATGAGTTCAGTTTTGGTGCCTTTGCCTTCGGCGATGGTACCGACGCGTTCTTCGAATTCGCTGTAGGCGCGCAGGAGCGTTCCCCAGAAATAGTTGAGCCACGGGTTGAGGTCATGTTTGCCGGCGTGCCAGTTCTTCGAGCTGGCTTCAAGCGATTCATAGTAAGTTTCTTTGGACTCCTCGAAGATCCGCTCGAGGCTAATGTAGCGTCCGACCCCGTAGTTGAAATGGTAGAGCATCATCAGCGTGAGCAGGCGCGAGACGCGCCCGTTGCCGTCGGTAAACGGATGGATGCAGAGAAAATCGAGAACCGCCAGCGGAATGATCAGCAACGGCTCTTTGCGCAGTTGTTCGCGGCTGGTTTTATAGCGTTCGGCTAGGTGTTCCATCGCCTGCGGAGTGGCGACCGCGCTGACCGTTTTGAAACGGACGCGGTGAACCGTCCCGTCGGGGTTGCGCTCAACGATTTCGTTATCGTTCATTTTCCAACGCCCGCCGTCTTCGGGCAGGTAGCGGTAGAGCATGGTGTGGAACTGAAGGCAGACGTTGATCGAGCAGTCCATGTAGGCGGCGGATTCGTGGATAAGGTTGAGCGCATCGCGATAGCCTGCGATTTCCTGCTCGGCCCGGTTTTGCGGAGTGGTGGTTTGGAGAACCAGTGCTTCGATCCGGTTGTGCGGGGCCGTGATACCCTCCAATCGGTTTGAGCATTCGCTCGACTCAACCACAGCTGCTTTGCGCAATATTTCGAGGATTTCCGGGGTTTGATGGGTGAAGAGCGTTTGTTTGCCTTTGTATTCCCCGATTTTATTGAGAGTGGAACCTTGTTCTGGGGTCAGGACGATTCGGTTTAGATAGTCAGGTGTTAATGAGTGCATGAACCCTCCGGTTTTGAATGGGTAAATATACTCTCGAATGGGGTAGTATCAAACTAAAATTACCCCATTTGACGAATTCTTTACCCCCTTTATAATGTTTTTTTACCCGCGCACCAATCCTTGGAAAAAACTGCCCCGCGCTTCCAATGGCTGGAATAATCCGGTATTCGATACCTTTTGTTTATTGCACGGTGGAGCTTTCAATGAAGGCGATTAAACAAAATGCCTCGGGTTCTACATTTGCGAAAATATCGAGTTCGGTCTTAAAAATGATAAAGGTCTGTCTTCCCCCGAAAATTCAACACGATAAGTTTTCTGAAATCGGCGATCCAATTTTAAAGATGAACGGGCAGATTTCGGTGGGATAGGTTTTGTTTTTTTTGAGCGTTGTTGGTTCGCCGATTGAGTAATATATCAGCAAGAAAAGCAAGGGTGCTGCGGATCCAATGAGTGTGGCATATATAAATTTCGAGGTGTTGGTATGGGCGCGAGAGCGTGCCGGAGTACAGCCTGAGGAGCTGATGTAAGTCAGCGGGAAGTATACTACTGGGAGGCGGGTCGCACTCTTCCAACGTTTCGACAGGCGCAGGAATTAGCTAAAAAACTTCACATTCCTTTTGGGTTCCTTTACCTCTCGAAACCGCCGTTTGAAGCCGCACAGATTTTTACGCTGGTTCATGAATTGGCACATCTCTGGATCGGCGCGGAAGGGGTTTCCGATCAGGGAATTGCTGAATGGAACTCTCACTCTAGGGTGGAGTCTTTTTGTAATCAAGTCGCTGTAGAGGTCTTGGTTCCGAAAAACCCATTTTTGCAAAAGTGGGCGGAAAGACACGGATCTCTTCAGGAGAAGGCCGAGGCTCTATGTCCGGACTTTAAAGTGAGTTCTATCGTGATTGCCCGCCGAGTCTGGGATTCCAATTTGGTGGGGCGTGCTGAGTTTTTGACTATTACAATGCTCTGCGCGAAAGGTGAAAACTATTCGCCGCGACGGAACTGGGGGGAATTTTCACAATGCGTTGCCGATTGCCAACAGTCGAACTTTG
Organism: Kiritimatiellales bacterium; assembly: GCA_038213895.1. Classification (GTDB taxonomy): domain Bacteria; phylum Verrucomicrobiota; class Kiritimatiellia; order Kiritimatiellales; family Tichowtungiaceae; genus Tichowtungia. The sequence goes on from JBBQSL010000006.1 coordinate 12,856, forward strand.
ACCGCAGCTATTTGCCATGCGACTTATTCTGGGAGTTTGTTGATGCGTGACGGGGCTCGGCTATTGGGAATAAAACCGTCCACGCTGAGTAAATATACAGAGAAACCGGGGGTATTGTGAGATATCTCCTTGATGCCAATATTTTCATTCCTGGTGATTATTCCAATGATTGGAAAACATTCGCGTAAATTAGCGTTCATTCGCGGTTCAATTTGTCGTTGCGCTTCTTTTTAAATATCCGCAGGGGAATCTTCAGCGGCGGGTCGGCGGCGCGCAAATCAAATATTTGGAAACCTGCCGTTCTGAAATCTGTCACTGGGCGGTCTGGCTCTGCGGCCCGCTTTTCTTTTTCTGGAATCCGCCGTGGGCTGGATGGGTCATGGTTGTCTATGCCACCCTGACCAATTTTCCCTGTATTATCGCCCAACGATACAATCGAATTCGCCTCAGCCATGTTTCCAAACGCGGGGCGATAAAGCTCCATTACGGATTCTGAAATGGACACTTCGTTGCTCCGACCATTCCTGAGAGAATGAGCGCCGTTGGCTCAGCAGCATGAGCGCCATCCTGTCCGGCATTGCCCACTGGAAAATGCTCAATGGCAGCGCTCATAATTTCGATCCCTTCCTCCAAATATCTGAAAAATTGCGGCGTCTGCGGGTTTTACTTGCGCACAGCCCTTACAACGCGAGCATTTGGTTTCCAAACGCTGGATACGGTTTTTGCGCTCCAGCATTTCCAGCATGCCTTCCATCGCCGAAACGTCGGTCTGGAAATGTCGCGCCAATTCGGCGAGTGACATCGGCCCGCGTTCTTTTAGTAGTTTTATGATTTCAGAAAGCATCACATTAAACCGCAGAATATCGAACATAGAATTTCGAATTCCAAAGTACGGCTCTTTCCCTTCTGCATTCTGCGGTTCCTTGTTCAATATTCGACATTTTCAAGTCCTATCGGACTTGAATTTTTCCCGCCGCTTCTTTGGAGATGATGTAGCGACTTTCGCCGGCGGCGACGACTAGGTTGGCGTCGTTGGGGCGATTTTTCATGACATGTACCAGCGCACCACTGAAAAGTCCCATTTCTAGCGTCTTGCGATCACTATTAGAAATCACCACCACATCGGCCCCTTGCGCGAAGTCACTCAGCGGATGAGCACAGGTTATCCCCGGCCCACCATTCTGTCCGCGCCCGCAACGCTGACAGGGTCGTTTTTTAAAAAAGCGTCCAAACATGTTTTATCCTTTGCTCCGCGAAATCAGTTTGAGAGTGCCCACGAATAAAATTCCCGCCAGCAGAATCGCACCGATCCAAGCAGCCGATTCTACAGGATGCACAGTAAAGGTCACGATCTGATAGAAAAGCGTCGAAAGTGTCCACGCCAGTATCGTGAGGTAGCCGACGCTGAAAGCCATCCACTTCCAACCCGTTTCGCGCTGAATGGCGGCCATGGCGGCGACACACGGTGAATAAATGAGCACAAAAAGCAGATAAGCAAAGGCTCCGGCATTACCATCAAAAGCGATCCGCATCGCCGCCGCTGGATCCGCCCCATTACGGCCATAAAATGTGTTAAGCGTGCCGACCACCAGTTCCTTTCCAAAAACGCCGGTAAGGAGTCCGAGTGTGGCCGGCCAGTTGTCGGACGTGATCCCCATCGGTTCAAACAGCGGCGTTACGGCACGACTGAAGGCACTTAAAATAGATTTTTCGGAGGTCGCGTTGCCAAAAGTTCCGTCGGTGCCGATGGACCAAAGAACGCTAAGCACAAGCACCAGGATCATAATAATTTTACCGGCTCGTAAAATAAACTCTTTGAGCCGCTCCCACGTATGTTGAACGATCGCTACCGCACGCGGCAGATGATATGGCGGCAATTCCATCACAAAAGTAGAGGCATCGCCCGGTAGAATCGTGCGCCGAAAAAGCAATCCGCTGCCGATGGCGAGCAGAATGCCGGTCAGGTACAATGTAAAAATCACCGCACCGCCGATTTGCGGAAAAAAGACAGAGGCAAACAGCGCATAAACCGGCAGACGCGCACCGCACGACATGAAAGGATTCAGGAGCACGGTGAGCGTGCGGTCCCGCTGATTTTCCAAGGTCCGCGCCGCCATAATACCCGGCACGTTGCAACCGAAGCCGACCAACATCGGAATAAAGGCTTTGCCCGGCAACCCGATCGCCCGCAAACTACGATCCATTACAAAGGCAGCGCGAGCCATGTAGCCCGATTCCTCAAGGATCGAGAGGCAAAGGAACATAAGAAAAATCGGCGGAATAAAAGTCGCCACGGTCTGAATGCCGCCGCCAAGACCGTCGGCCAGTAACACTTTCATCCAGACTGGCGCGCCGATTCCAATAAGCCAGCCGCCAAATCCATCCACTAGCCATGAACCGAAAAACATATCAATCCAGCCGATAAGCGGACCGGAGAACGTGATAGTGACGGTGAAAACCGCATACATCACCGCGAGAAAAAGCGGAATCCCTAGCGCCCGACTCAAAACGATCTGATCAATGGCATCAGATAAGTTTTTGCGCAACTCGCCGATACGACGTACCACGTCGAGCGCGAGGCCATGCACAAAACCGTAACGGCCGTCGGCCATGACAATTTCAATATCTTCACCGATGTGTTTTTCGACTCTAGTAATTTCCACCGCAAGCAGTTCATCGCAAACTCCGATCGTCAGCTCTTCGGCAACTGGGTCGCGCTCCAACAATTTGATAGCGAGCCAACGGGCAGGCACAGCAACTCGTTCCGCAGCAGGCGTTACAGCGGGGATCAACTCGGCCAGCGCCTTTTCGACCTGTGCGTCATACGTTACATTCGTCACGCTGACCCGATGCGTCGCGGCGGCTTTTACCACGGCCTCTTTCAGTTCATTCAGCCCGTCCTTGCGGGCAGCAACGGTTGGAATAACCGGACAATCAAGATGTCGCGCAAGATGCTCCACCTGCACTTCGACGTTCCGCCGCTTCGCCAAATCCATCATGTTGAGCACAACAATCAGCGGTACGCGCATTTCAAGCAGTTGCGCGGTGAGATAGAGTCCGCGCTCAATGTTGCGGGCATCGATAATGTTTACGACCGCATCGGGCTTCTCTTTAAGGATATAGTTACGAGCGGCATTTTCGTCGGGCGACCCAGCGGAAAAGGAATAGATACCGGGCAAATCCACCACGCGGACTTTTGCCCCGCCATACAGATACTCACCTTCAAGGTGCTCAACCGTCACGCCCGGCCAGTTGCCGACCCGTGCACGTGAGCTGGTCAACGCATTAAACAGCGTCGTTTTCCCACAATTGGGATTACCGGCCAAAGCTATGGTAAATTTTTTCATTTCGCCTTAATCACAGACATAAATGATAAACCGTAACGTCCTCCTTGCGAGAACAAAATCTAAATAATGATTTGCTTTTACAACAGTCTGGTTTTTGTTTTGAAAAATCCATTGCTTTTGAGAGATGGAGAAAGAGCGGCTGGATCCAGCTTCATAATCCGTTGAGAATCTATCCGGCTGATATCGTTGGTGTAGAGTGTCCATGGGCCATTCAAATCCACCGCCCACCAGAGTGAATAATAATGATCTGAGATTTCCGGCCAACTCAGCGAAAATACCTGCCCATCACCACCCAGCCCGATCAGGAGCACCGACGTGTTATCAAACGGATCCGTTCCGGCAATATTTTCATCGAAGTCCGAAGCTCCGTCTGCGTCGGAATCAACCGAGGTGCTCCCATTCAGGGTGGTCAAGCTGGTCGCATATTTTAATTCCCAGCGATCAGACAAGCCGTCGTGGTCGGTATCAGGTTCTGACCTCAGGAAAAGCCCATCAAGGGCCGGAACAGTAACGGTATCGCCGACCGGGTTGCCGCTGTTGGTCTCCGGATCTTCCCATTCGTGTCCGGTGAGCCGCCAGCAGATGCGATCCGGGAACAGTTCTTTGAGATTAAATGTGTACGGCTCGTTTTCCGGATTGGCCAAAACAACTCCGTTTTCGAATCCGCGCGCGAAAATATCCGTTGCGTTATGCACGGTGAAATTTTTGATCCAGACATCCTGCGCGCCTTCGAAGGTCAGGTTGATATTTACGGTGGCAGGCCCGGCCGTGCGGTAATAGAAACAGCATTCGCTGTATCCATCGGACGATGCCACGCCGGTCAACATACCGGCGGTATTGGTGTTCACCTGTCGGCCGTCGACCGTCACGGTGACGTAGCGATAGACGTTGGACGGGAACCAAGTCAGCGGAGCGGCTTTAAGCTGAAAGCGGAAGAACAGATCCCCGGCGGGAATTCCCAATCCTTGGAAACGGATCGTCATGTTTTCGCGCGCCGAACCGGACGGATCGCCAGTTGTCCGCACCCGCCATGCAGATTCGTTTGCATCGAACGCAACTATTGCATTCGTGGAACCCCAGTCACCGGCCATTCCGGAAAACAGGTTCGGCGCGTTTGTCGCCGGACGCATCCATTCGCCCGGTGCACCAAGCCAGCTAGGACGATCAACCACACCCTGTTTAAGGTGATCATAAAGCTCGTAGCGCCTTTCCGGGAAAACCTGATCCGTTCCGCTGGCAGTTACGCTGATATCCAAAATGGCGGAAACCGCTCCGGCCAAACGCTGGAGATGCAGTTTGTGTTCTGCATAAAGCTCCGGCACGTTCGCCAACAGAGGCAGTTTATCCACGATGTAACTCAACGACTGAGGAAAACCCTCGTGCGCCTTCCAATAGCGGAATAGATTCGGGTTGGAAGACCAGTCGGACGCAAAAGAATCATTCCAGTGAGAAAGTCCTTCAGACTCCATACCGTTGAACAGATGAGGCAGGCGGGGCCATTGTTTGCCGTTGCCATCGGCGCTGATAATCCGGTCCGGGCCCAGCGCAAGGCGTAGCTTGCGGACCAAGTCGTATACACCCAGCGCAAAGCGGTTGATTCCTTTTGAATCATATCCGCTGTCTCCCAGGCCGTCCGCGTTGGCATCAAAATACCGCTTGGCTGTGTTCGCGGGCGGAACCGGATCACCGATTTCCCAGAAAAGCACGTCGGACAATATGCCGTGAATACGTTCGAGCGGCTGATTAGTCCGGAAGTAATTCGTGATCATCTGAACAAAGATATCTCCGCAGTTTCTACCTTGTGAATCGAGCGGGCAGTCTATGGACCAGTTGAACATAAACGTCGTATTCGTTTCGCCTTCATACAGGCTGGGCAGAATCGCAACTGCCGTTCCGGCGGGATATTCGCGGGCGGACGTGCGGAACAGACCGCGTTCAACCGTCAGGGTGTTGCCGAATTTGCCAGCCAGCGCCGCGAACTCGGTCTGCGCCCACTGCCGTCGGCCAGCGCCGTCCAGCGGAATCAGCGCAATCACGCTGTTGCCGATCGATCCGACGGGTGCGTATTCAATAAAATTTTTCGCATCAGCAACCGTCAGCACCGTATCGCCAGCCGATACGGAAGCGGTCAGCGTCGAGCCGGGATAATAAAGCCAGTGGCCGGAAAAAAATTCGGCAAACTCCGGCTGCTGCATGATTTTGATCTGCTTGAAGTTGAAATGGCAGAGCAACAGTTTCTCCGGGCGGTCGAGAGCATACTGCGTCATCAGCGGCTGGTTGCCCGCCGACACGACCCGCTCCTCGGCAAACAGTTTCGGTGCATGTCCGTAACTCTGCGAGATGGTGTTGGAAAAAATGCTGTAACCCAGCCCGGAGAGATAATCACTCCGAAAGGAAAAACATCGCGGTTGCGCGCTTTTGAAAATATCCAGCGTCCCCAATGTACGTCCAGGCACCACCGGAACTTCTTCCGGATCCGGATAACCCGAAGAGTACCAGGCCGGCTGACGGTCAATAGAGAAGTCCCAAAGGCAGTAATCGTTCAGCGCGCTTCCCCCAGGACCGAGCGCGACATAAACGGTATCGCCCAGTTTCAACAATCCCAGATCCGTGTTAAACGAAACCAGATTCGTAGTTGTAACGCTATCGACGCGTAGCGGACGTTCGCTGTTAATGAAAACGCGCAATTCAACGCCGGTGCTGTTGGTTGCGCCAATGGACAGAAAGCCGTCTTTCAGAAAATACCGACCCGCCGTCTGAATGGTGTATCCAGCGATGGCATAAGCATCCGGATTTATATTTCCGGGAGAGGCTCCTTCCGCCGTCAGCCGCAGCTGCCCTCCCTGTCCCGGATCCGGACGGCCGGGATTCGTGCCGTCGGTCTGCCATTGATCCGTTTCGAGAGCGTCGGCTTCGAGCGCCGTGAAATTCGTTTCGTTACTGACGGATCCGTTTTCGTTCCAGAGATAAAGCCAGTTGTCCGGCACCGCTCCGGCGGAATAATCAGCACGGTAGCTTGCGATGACTTCAGCCCGGCCGCTCATTGCACAGGCGAATAAAAAAAATGCCATGCGCATTCTCATACTGGTCAATCCTTCACCATAACATTTTCACAGTGCTCCAGCACAATCGGAAAAGTCGCGCGGCCTCCATCAGTCCGCTCAATGATATTGCTCTGCACCGTACCGCCATTCACTCCAACGATGGAAATGGCCGGACAGACATCACCGCGGATCGTATTGCCGATAATTATAATATCTTTATGGGCAGGATAATCTTTGAGCGCATGGATATGTATAGCCTCCATGCCGGAATTAATGATCGTGTTATTTGAAATAACCATTCCGGAACTGTGTCCCGATTCCAGCCACTGGTATTCCGGCGCGATCTTGATCGCCTGCATGCCGCAGTTGGTCAGGATATTTCCGCTGATTTCCCCGAAGCTGGCTTTGGCCAGAATGCCGCGGGAACGGGTGTCCCCGAAAGTGCAGTTCTTCACAGCAAATCCGTTGCCCATGCGGTTCATCGAACCAATGACGCTACCGAACGGCAACTCAACGGATCGATCAAGCTTGATCTCATATGCATCGGTTAAAAATCTCTGGATGCGCGCCAGCAGCGGGAGTTTTTTCAAGCTGGCGGTTTCTTCGGAGGAGGCTTTCCCGGAACGGGTAACTGACAGAACCTTTGCATCAGGAATGCGCCGCCCGTCCACTGTGACCAATTCAACGGGGTCGCCGGGCTCAATATCCATGCTCTGCTTGGCCAAAACACGGAGCGTATCTGCAGTTGCCTTGGTGATCAGATGATAAGCCCCGCAGACATTAACGCAGTCATCGCCCTGCCACCGGCCGGTGCAACCGAGAATCTGAGGCCCTTTTTTGGCAAACTTGCTGTGATAGGCATCGGCGTTCAGCGAGCGCAGCCGTGGTTCGCGTTTTACCAGATCGGTCTCGGGTGGGCGTCGGTCAATTCGGCAGTTGCGGTAAGTTGATCCGTCGCAGTGGGTTTCCAGAAATCCGAAAACTGGCGAAGCATACAGCGTGATATTTTCCAGCACTGTATTTTTGGAACCATCGCAACCGACAGCGTGCGGTTCGAATCCGCCCGGCGCGTGACGGATTCCTATGGCCACCAGATCTCCGACCTGCTCGTTCCCGTCTTTGGCCCGTTCGAGGCCGCTGATTTTTAGAATATTCTCAGCCAGAACCTCCAGCTTGAACTGATAATAGTTGCCGTACTTCAACGCACCGTCCGGAGAAAAAACAGCATGCTTGAGAACCTGGGCCAGTGCCGCAGACGGATAGCCTTCCGCAATCTGAATCGTGTGTGATTTCCGATCCGGAGAAATTTCAATGATTTTCCCTTGTGTATAAGGCAGCGGATCGTAATCGATCGTCAGTCCGCGGACGGTTAGGTTTGTGCAGTTTTCAATGGTCAATGCCCGGGTGGTTTCGGTGCAGATCATTTCCACGCCGTCGGCAATAATCGTGACTTCCGACACGCCGAAAAATTTCAGGTGCGCTTTGTTCTGCGGAACGACACGGTAACATCCCGGTGGAATGGTGACCACGGTTTCGCCAGCAGCCATCTGCCGGTCGACCAACTTTTGCAGATCAAACAGTTCTGCGGACTGCGAACTCAGTCCGCCAATCAGAGCGGTGATCATCAACGTCATTAGCTTCTGTTTCATTTCGTTGCCCTTTTCAGTTCGAGTTCCTGCCTTACTTCATACGAGCGCTGCTCGGTCAGCGGATAAATCCACATCATCGCAATCGCCAGACCGATCGCCAGCGAAGGAATCAGCGTAAAGAAAATCCGCATCATAAAAAGTGACTGCAAACCCTGAGCAGGCAACGCGGTATCAAAGCCGGACCAGTTTAATACGTAGCCGGAAATAATCAGTGCCAGTGCCGCCCCCATTTTAAACATCCAGCCATAGACCGCGCTGAACATTCCTTCACAACGTTCGCCGGTTTTTAGTTCATCCAAATCGACCACATCAGGAATCATGGCATTCACCAGCATCCAGACACCCCCCAGCGCCGGACCGATCATGATGGAGGGAATCAACTGAAGATACGGATGCGCCGGATTGTAGCAGATCCACTTCAGCAAGGTTCCACCCAGAGAAAATATCATCGCCAGCAGCAGCGTATTGCGTTTTCCGACCCGTTTCGAAAGCAGCGTCAGAATCGGGATAGCGACAATCGTTGCAATCCGGGACGCCCAGCCCACCATAGTCAGCAGCTTTCCGCATTCCGGCCCTTTATCCCCGTCGAACACATAGTAAATGCAAAGGTAAGCGCCGAGATGATTCACCATCATGGTTCCGATCAGCAGAAGACCCGTCACGCCGATCAGGATCAGGAAGGAAGAGTGTCCCAGCGTTGCTTTTGCGCTCTGAAACAGAGATACAGACGGTTTTTTGCTTTGCCGCCCAAGCAGTGCTTTATGTTCTTTGGCGAAGATTGCCGAGCCGGTCACCAGCACAAAAATCAATACCCCCATGATAATCCCGGCTGTACGCATTCCGTCGGCGACATCTTCAAAACGCGGCAGGCTGCTGAACCAGAAAAGACTGGCGCACGCCAGACCGCCGCCCTGCGCCATTACAGACCGGTAGGCGATGACGCTGGTACGCTCGTGATAGTCCGGGCTCATTTCCATGCCCAGCGCGGCATACGGCACCGAAAACATGGTGAAAGCCAAAAAGAACAGCAGAGAGGAAATCAGGAACCAGCCGACATAAAACAGCTCGCTCATCCCGCGCGGGCAAAGCCAGATTGCCGCAAAAGTAAGGCCGCAAAGTAACCCACCCAGCAGAATCCACGGGCGGCGCCGACCCCAGCGCGAACGGGTGTTGTCGGTGATGTATCCCATCACAGGATCGGTCACGGCGTCCCAGACACGCGAAATCCCCATGATCCAGCCGATGTAAACGGGATTAACTCCCAGACCGATGTTAAAAACGATACTGGCCATCTGGCCTAATGACTGCACCATCATGGCGTAAGCCGTCATTCCGAGGCCATAACCGACTTTACGGGGAAAAGGAACCCGGTCTTCGGGGCGGGTTTGATGATGTTTCTGCCCGGTCATGCCAACACCTCCTTCTTCATTCCGAGAAACAGTTTTTCGTTAATGGATGCATCCACATCATTATCCCGTACCCGGATATTCCGGCAGGCCTCGAACGTGAGCAGCTCACCCATCCGCCGGGTCATCGGATAACTTTCCGTGCGGCGGATCTTGTTCCCTGAAAAGGCTACCCCGTCCACTGAACGCGCATACAGGATGCCGACATCAAAGGTGAAGAAACGGTTGTTTTCGATGCGGATATTACGGTGAAAACATTCAGGCTTTTTCCAGGAATTGGAAATTTCCGGATCAATGTCGATAACGGCTCTGCCCCACTGTTTCGGTCCGTAGCAACAGTCGCCGAATTCATTATTGCGGATCAGCACATCGCGCACCGCACCGGACTCAAACCAGTAGTTGGCGTCACCGCTGATTTTGATGCCGGCACCCGATGACTCAATCCGGTTGTTTTCGACAACGACTTTGCCGGGGGTCGAAATCAGATAGCCTCGTGCGCGGTTATTGCGGCAGGTGCAGCCAATAATATGCAGATCCGGCGTCCAGCTCATGTTTTCCATCACGTGTCCGGCGCAGAGTTCCGGCGGCAGATCCTCTGTAAAGGTGATCTGCAAATACTGCGCATCGAGCCGGTTGGTTTTTTCAATCGTGTTTCCCGCATAACTCAGCAGCGTTTCGTTGTCGGAAAAATGAATCCGGTCGCCGGGGAAACCAATCTCAACGCCGTGCTGTTCGTGATGCACCAGTTCGGTGATCACCTTACGGCGGTTAATAATTTCTTTGATCCGAGTATTGATGCCGTGAACATTGCAGGGATCATCAAGCTGGCCTTCAAACAGGCAGTTTTCCAGACGAATCAGTCCACGGCAATTTACAAAGTGAGTGGCATCAACGGTTACAGAAAAGTGCCGTCCGGCAGAGGGTGTCACCCGGCAATTTCGCAGCGTTACGTTCTCGCAGAACTGCCCGATCACACCCATGCCGCCCGCATGGTGCAAGGTGATATTTTCAAACTGCGTATCTTTGCTGTGTTTGAGGTGAATCCCGGGGCAGCAGCGTCGGTAATGGCGCAGCAGCAGAATATTTCCAACCTTTGGAACGCGGGGAAATTTTTTGTTGAAACGGATCACGCCGTCTGCGGCTTCTTCGACGCCGAGATCTTTGGTAATGCCCAGTCCCATCGCATCGCCGCTCAGGTAGGCGGGACCTCCTATAACGGGATCGATTTCAAAGACGCCTTCGGAGAAACTGCGCGCCCAGCCTTCGCCCTCAAAAATCATTTGTCCGTTTTCAAAGTGATACGGATAGCGTTGCCGGTCAACTTCCAGCGTCACGCCGGTTTCGTCCGCAGCAGTGATAATTCCCTCTGAATAAAACGGCCGGTCCCAATCCACGGAAAAGTTTTTCAGCGTGATATGTTCAGAGTTCTCAACCACGAACGGGACAATTTCACCGTGAAAAATAAAACGGGATCCGCCGCCGTCGATGGTGATGTTCTTTTTTCCGATAATTGGAAAAGCGACCCGCTTAAGGCCGTGGCGGTTGTTGGAAATGTAGTAATATTTCTCGAATGCGGATTCCGGGTAAAAATGGTACTCGCCCTCCAGAAATTTTATCACCGCCTCTTCGGCACAGCTTTCCAATGCCTCAAAAACAGCGGGCACCATGTCGTTTACAGTTTTTTTTATCAGGATCTCTTTCATTGTCTCATCTCTTTCAATATTTCCCGGTTGTAGATTGATTGAACAGGGCCGTCCAAAAGCGGGTCGCCGGTTTTGTGCATCCATACCGCCAGCTTTTGTTGAAGTCCTTCTTTCACAGATTGGTGCGCCGGATCTCCGGCAAGATTGTTCTGTTCCGCCGGATCGGCTTCCAGATCGTAGAGTTCAAAGCGGGGGCGCAACCCCATGTATTTGTCAATCGAGGTGCGGTAGATTGCGCCCTGCTGGATGTCCGACGGCGCGTCGTAGGCAACATTGAGTTCAAAGTTTACGATGTATTTGTATTTTTCCGTGCGGATGCAACGGATCGGATCGTAATCCCGGTGATAGGTTTTTTCGGCAAAAATTTCTTTGCGCGGCTCACACGCCCCGCCATGCAGCAACGGATAAAAACTATCCCCTTGAATTTTTGAGGGAACTGCAACATCCGCCCAGTCGAGCAGAGTCGGGAAATAATCGACGTTGGAAATGAGCTGTCCGTACCGAACATTTTCCCGCACGCCACCGCCCCAGAGAATGAGAGGCGTTTCAATACCCGGATCGTAAAGGCTGCACTTGGCGCGCGGCATGGCAATGCCGTGGTCTGAGGTGAACAGCACCAGCGTATCCTCTTTGAATCCGTGCTTTTCCATACTGTCGAGCAGTTGACCGACCGCTTCGTCCATCCGGCGGATGCAACCCTGCATCGCACCGAACTCCTCTTCGGCCGCCACCTTCTGCGCCGCCGTTTCCTGCGGAATATATGGCGGAATCCAGCATCCCTTTTGCGTATCCGGCGTGCAGCCTTTAAAGTTGAACGGCCGGTGCGGCTCGAAAATGCCGGCGTACAGGAAGAACGGCTTGTCCTCAGCCTTCATCTGCTCGAGATAAAAGTCCGCACGCTCCGCCAGATCAAGGGCGGTTGGGTGCCCCTCATTCTGAGCCAAATCACGGCTCAGTTTCAACGTCCCGTCGCTGCGGGAAACGGTGGTCTGGTAACCGACGTTATCAATGCGATTGTTTTCGTGCCAGTTGCCGAGCAGGCAGGTGTCGTAGCCATTTTCTTTGAGCAGCTGCGCGAGGTGTTTTTCGCCTTCGTTGAAACGCCAGAGAAAATCGGCGTGCGTCAGGCCCATCACTCCGTTGGAGTGCGGATAGCGTCCGGTGAAGATGGCGGCGCGCGACGGCGAGCAGCCCGGCGAGGTGCAGAAGTTGCGTTCGAACAATGTGCCTTCCGCGGCCATCCGTTCCAAATTCGGCGTCTGTACCGTTTTCACGCCGTACGGGCTGATGTACTGTCCCAGATCATGCGCAATGATCAATATAATGTTTTTTCGTTTCACCTTAGAGCCACTCCGCTTCCGCCTTGTTTGCCTTCAATTCATCAGCCAGGTCGTTCTTCATTCGCTCAATCAGCGTCTGGTTTTCAGGGTTGCCCGCCAGATTATGCATTTCCAACGGATCGGATTTCAGGTCGAACAGGAAAGTAGTTCCGTAGTCAGGCCGCTTCATTTCTTCCGGCGGACCAACCCGGTAGCGGATCAGCTTCCAGCCGTCTTCGCGAACCTGACTGACCCATTCTAAATTTTCAGGCCGCACATCATACTGACCCTGAACGCCCTTTTCGTACTGCATAAACAGGGTGTTTTTCCGGAGTTCAGCCTTTTTGCCGGTCAGCAGCGAAACCATGGATTTCCCGTAGCACAGCGCATCTTCGGGAAGTTTAACGCCGGCAAGTTCCGCACAGGTCGGGAAGAGATCCGTCAGCGTGACCGCAGCGGAACAAACAGAAGCAGGTTTGATTGCCTGCGGATAACGAATGATCAACGGAACTTTGACAGACTCCTGCCATGGATGCCGTTTCCAGCCGAATCCGTGTTCTCCGTACATCACGCCGTTGTCACTGGTAAAAATAATGATGGTGTTGTCGATCTGTCCGGATTTTTCCAAAGACTGCAGAATAGTTCCGACACCTTCGTCGATATCTTCCACCATTTCACAGGTGCGCTCATACACTTCGGTCATCTGCTTGACCCTTGCCGGCGACATGTAGCCGATGCCGAACTCGATGTTGTCCTTCATCCAAATGCCCTTGCCGGTGTATTTGCCTTTGCGGCGCAGCGTCGGGTTGCACGGAGCGTGCGGAGCAAACGGCGACATGAAAACTATGAACGGCCGATCCGGTTTCTGAACAGCAAACTTCGCGGCCTCATCAAACAGAATGTCCGTCTGATGCCCCTTGATCACTTTCATCGTATCGCCGACCTCATAGGCCTGATCATAGTAATGGTACTGGTTACGAAATTCAGCATATTCACGGGTGCCTGTATTTCCGGTAAACGTACTCATATCCGGTCCATCCTCTTTGAACCAGAAGTCATACACGCTGCTCTGAATCTTTCTCTCGAAAACATTCCCCTCGTAGTATTTCCCGATCATGGCCGTCCGGTAGCCCTGATTATGAAAATCCGCCGGGAAATAAATATCGTAATCCTGGGGATAATAAAAATTGTCCAGCCGTCCGTGCGCGGACGGAAGGCGGCCGCTGAGGATCGACATGCGGCATGGCCCGCACAGCGGGGTCGTCGCATAGGCCTGCGTAAAACGCATGCCCTCGGCGGCCAGCCGATCCAGATTCGGAGTCTGAATATACGGATGCCCTTCATGCGTCATCAGATCGAAGCGCATGTCATCCGTCAGTATAATCAGGATATTGGGACGATCCACAGCCCCGTGAGCAACCGTCCCAGCAACCAACGCCGCCAGCATTGAAACAGGTTTTTTCATTTTTGTTTTTTTCATATTCTATTCTCCGTCACTTATCTTTAACTGTTCCAGAGTGAGTATCTTCACTGGGCCAATTAGTCCGGAGGGAAACAACGGTTCATTACCGGTATAGTGCTGATAGGACGTAAATGTTTTCCGTCTCTTTTCAGGACGCTCCGTGTCGTTAACCAGCCAATCGGGCCATTTTCTGACAAGGGATGCTGCCCTCTCAAAATCGGGAGGGAACTGCTCGTCGCGGATCAACCGGTTGGCCCACAGGTTAGTGACACGGATTTCCAGACGGTTGGTGCCCGCTGCAAGTGCGTCAGTTACATCTACTTGGAACGGCGGCTTCCAGAGAATTCCCATGTCCTTCCCGTTAAGGGTCACCTCGACAATAACCTGAACGTCTCCAAGATCCAACAACGCACGCTCATTCACCTGCAATTTCTTGAAATCAAAGGTCTGACGGTAGACTGCAGTTCCGGAAAAATAGCGGATATTCTCATTCCCGTGTTCGTTCCACGGAATCAGCCGATCAAAACCAATCGATTGCGGAGCATCACTCCCGGACGGGAAAGAAACAGTCCATGCAGCATCAAGCACCTTGTCGGCCGGTCTGGTAACATTCTGATCGACCGTTTTGCCTCCAGAAAAAGTAAAGCGGTAAAGACCCAGCTGATAAAAATTGGCTGATGTCGAACCATCGGTGTCCGTCCATGCTCGGACGGGTGCCTGCGGTTTTACGTCCTGTAAAGAACTGGTGGAAAGAATTTTTATTCCGTTCCGTTCAACTTGGGTTACGGATGCCGATGCGGCGGCATCTCGGAACACGACAAAAACAGAACCGTACGGATCGAAACAAAGCGGAAGCCAGGTTCTTCCGTCCCGCTGTTCATAAACGGCGCACGGTTCAATGCGTCCGCTGTCGGGATACCACAGTTCCGGACGCTTTCCTGTGATCCGGAAACTGCACAGCGCCGAAGACGGCTCTTTTAAAAAACTGGCAACAAAATAAATGTCCACCTCATCTGTGTACCGATGAATAGTAGCGAGCGGATAGTCTTCCATCGGCTGCTGTGTTTGCGCAGTAAAATCCGGGGTCACTCCTAACTTCTGGAGGATCTGCTCCTCCGTAAGTCCCCAGTAAATTTTGCCGGCACCGAAGGTTTTCTCTTTAACCGTTTTCCCGTCCAAATTCTGCCAGAGCATTTGCACCCTATTCGAAACGGTTTGATCACAGAAAGGATAATTACTTAATCCCTGCGCCCGCGTCGGGCGGGTCTTTACCAGCACGTGAGCACCGGCCTGCACCAGTTCCGCGACTTTGTTCAGCAGCTGCGGCGTTATCGCATCCATCCCGTCCGGCAAAACTAGCAGCCGGTATTGCATTCCCGAAGGCACGCAAACCAGATTGTCACGGACGAACATGGTTTCCACAATGGCCCGGCTACTGCACATATCCCAATTATAGCCATCTGCCAGATTAACGCTTTTCGGCTGCGTTATACCGTTCCCGGGGGCGCCTTCTCCGGGAAGATACACAACATCCGCGGCAAACTGCCCGTACTGCAGCATAACGTTGCAGCGTGTCTGATACTGCTGCCAGACTTTCCCTTGGCTCCACCAGGTATTGTGCTGACTGTATTGAGTTCCCCACTTGCCGAAGCTCATTCCCGGCACATGTATCGCGGTGGCTTTGTCTTCCCAGGGTTGAAATACAAAACAGTGGAAAACGAAATGATTGACTCCGTTGCAGTAGGCAAAGTCTCCCAGCGGTTTGAGCAGGAACGGATGATTGGTCCATGCGCTTTTTTCGGGTTGTGCCGTGAAGGCTTCGGCTTCAATAACTTTTGTTCCGGAAATATGCGCTGCCGATGAAGCCCATCGTGCGTTGTTATACGCCATTCCGGATTTTTGCAGCATGGACATATCGTTCCATAATGTGGCGGCAGGCAGCCCGATCAGTTCGGAAACTTCACTGTCGTCAAACGTCGAACGGGTAAAAGATTCGCAAAAAAACTGCATGCCGCGCTGAGTGCATAACTGCTGCATATAAACGAAAAAATTATCGCGCATACAATCGGCAATCGTGCGGCGGTAATCCCAAAGAAATCGTTCCGAAATTTCAATACTGTCGATGACCCGTCCGGACAGCACCGGCAGATAACGGTAGAGGCTGTAACCGCGCCTTTTTTCAAACTCAGCAGGCAGAACGGGCGACCAGTTCTGCGCGCCGGCTTCCATGCTGTCTACCGCCAGAAATTTCAGTATCGTGCCGGGCATAACGCCGGGCATATCCAAAACAGGCTGACAAAGCGCATCAAAATGAATTTTGACCGCCGCCCGATCGAGTTTGTCGCATTCCAACCCCCGCGTCGCGGGATTAACCGGACGGGTGACCGATCCCGTTGATCTCCGTCCCATCCGCAGAATCGTCCATTCTCCTGCCGGCACTTCCCACACGAGATTGCCTTCGCGATCCACTTTGCCGGTAATATCCACGATACGTGAATTCTCAACAATATCCGCCGGGAGGATCGCCGAATCCGGCGTCTTTTTCGTGACAAGGCTCACCACCGGATGTTTCGGCGGCAGTCCGCTTTTATGATCAATGTTGGTCAGCCGTCCCGTCCCGCACGAAGGAAACGCAACCGTTATTATATCCTCATAAAAATCCGTCTCAGTCCGGAAATACACAAGCGCCGGTTTTGCAAGTCGGCATTTCAACAGTACCGGCCCGGTTGCGTTGGTTTCACTCCAGCAGACTTGCTGCATACTGTTTTCCGGAGTCATCCAAGGTCCGCCGGCGGCGTTGAATCCTTCCGTGATATTCAGACCAAGCTGCATACCGAGCCGTCCGGCTTCCTGGCAGGTGAATTGGACGATCTCGCGCCATTCCTTTGAATTATAAAGCACCGGGCCTCTCTGAGGCCCGACGGAAGCATCCAGCATCGTGGCGCCGCCAAGCCCTGCCCGCTTGATCGCTTCCAATCCCGAGGTCACTCCGGCGCGGTTGATATTTCCGTCAATCCTAAACGAATAGACCCATGGCCGGTATTCATCCGGCGGCGTCATAAATTGTTCGATCAACTGCGCGGAAGCATTTATTCCCGTCAGGATCGCCAGGATCATGACTTTTTTCACCGCATGTGCTCTTTTTGTTTCTTCTTTCATGAGCTTCAATTTTCAGTCCGGGAGGCAAACAGCCGGACAAACAGACTGCGGGCCGGTTCGTCAGAATCCAATGGAACATCCCGCAGCTCAACGTCGCCAAGATCCTGGTATAAAGTGTCTTCCGCCTGAGGAGCGATCCAACCCGTCGGAGCTGTCAGACTGGAAGCTGTCTGTATGCCGACCGTTACAGAAGGATCCGTGTTTATTTTTTTGGATTTTAGAAACCGGGCTTTGAGTTCCCCGCCTTCCCGAACGATGGAAAGAGGCCGCGGATGCTGATTTGTTTGAACCGGGCTTTGCCCTAATGCGTATTCCAGCAGATTGGGTATTCCGTCACCGTCGGAATCGGATCGGTCACCCCAAAGCGGAGTTTCGGCAGACAAATCATTGAGTTGTGTCGCAGTAAAATAATTGTACCGCCAATTTTGATAGGAGGAAACAGGTGTGCCCGGAGCCCCGGACGCCGCCTTGTATTCATACGAATCGGTTCGAAACGGTTCAGCAGGAAGTCCTGCGCTGTTATACAGATTGCAGCGCGGATAACTTTGCCACGCATAGCGGACGGCAACCGGCTGCGGCACATCGATGGCGTTGGAAATGCGGACCTGATTGGAGCTGATAATCTGCGCGCTCGTCGCCCAGTAGAAAACCCGATTACTGCCGCATAAGGCAAAGCCTGCCAATTCATCCGCCGAAACAGAAACCGCCGGGAATCCCTCGGCAATCTCTTCTGAATCGGGCTGCGCATCCACCGCCCTTGTTTGCAGGCCGCCATCCGTATTTCCGAACGTGACAACTACATCCGAACCGCTGATCTGAACCTCCGCGACCGTCGGCCCGCGCGAAATGGTTTCAATTCCATAACTGCCGGCCGCAGCAATCCGTGCCAGCCGTTCGCCGACCCGGTCTTTATACGGCGGGTGGATCTGATCCTGGAACCCGCTGTCAATAATGCAGGCCATCGCTGTATTCGTTACAGCCAAACACTCCGTCTGGGCTTCCCGCATCCAGGCCCAGTTATCAAAACTCAGGTTCGTGTCGTCATCCAGCGGCACCGGAGAAAACTTCATGTGAGGCGCCAGCTGCACATAGTAGAACGGAAAATTCTGTCCCCATTGTGCCCGCCAGGATTCCATCAGCGTCCGGAACACCAGAGGATATTGTTCGATGCGAGTTATCGTCCGCGCGTTACTTTCCGCCTGATACCACAGCGCGCCCTTGATTACATAATCCTGAATCGGAGCAATCATCCCGTTATAGTAGATCGATGGAGGAGTGACGCTGTCCTCGATAAGAGGTTCATTCATGGCCGACAACGCTCCGGCAGAAGTCCACTGCTCAGCCGCCGTTGCTCCCTTACACACCTTGATGAATCCGAGCGGGACATGCTCCATTCCATTGGCGTCGAGCGCTTGCCTCATGGCACGGGCGAAAAAGTAGCCGACCGTGGACATCATGCTCAGCTTATCCGTCTGCCAGCGGCTCCATGCCTGATCAATTACCGCGTCTTTTTGCGGCGTTTCGGCGTCGACGATTCCGACAATTACAAATCGCAGATTGTCATAATTGTCCGTGGCGGGATCCGGTACCGGCGACGGATAATAGCTGGCGTACGTCGGGAAATGGGAACGCAGCATAAGGAACATGTTGGACTGTCCGGTCAGCAGCCAGACATCGCCGAAATACACATCGGTCAGCACCACAGTCACGCTCCGTGTTCCGGAGATCGTCATCATAAACGGACCGCCAGCCGTTTCCGGCTCCAGATCCACACGCCAGTCGCCGTTTTCATCTGCAACACATGTTTTCGACTGCTCATGTACCGTCACAGTAATGTTTTCACCCGGCTCACAGGTTCCCCATACAGGAACGGTCTGATCGCGCTGTAAAACACAGCCGCTGGAAAAAATATTCCCCAGATGAATCGGCGTTTCATAGGCGTCTTTTATCCCGAAATCAAAGGTGAGACTGCCCCAGCCGCCTGCATTGCCGGAAGCCGCCCGGTATTCGAAAAAATCAGTTCCGCCTCCGGAAAGAAGCGGGGAAATCTCCGCCAACTGGAGGATTTTGTTCGCCACACTATTGGTCGCGCTGACTGTTTCCTCGCCGGAAGAATTTCGCAGTCCGACCGTATAAGCCACAGTTGTAGCCGGGGGGTTACTGACTGCATTAAGAATTTCAACGGACGTCAGGTGGAAGGTCAGATTGGAGCTGATCTGAGATAGATCGGCGGCAATCCGCGCTACCTCGCCCGTGTCGCTGAAGCGATAGTCGGTGGTCGTTCCCATTCCGAGCCGGTAAAATCCTGCAGAATCGTGGCTCGCAAAACTCTGCCCATTCACGGAAGAAACCGTCAGAGAAAAGTTTTTGCCTTTCAGTTCCGGAATTCCGGTGGTTCCGGTGGCGGTGAACGTTATGGTGGCAGGAAGACGTTCCGCGGAAACCAGTTCGAATCCGCCTGCGGAATTGATGGCGATGTTCAGCGTGAAATTAGTGCCGATCACAGATTTCGCGGTGGCCATCCAGTCCACGGTCAAAGCCGCATGACCGAACGCTCCTCGCACCGTCAGCAACCCCGCCAATAGGATCGTTTTAGCATTCATTTACATCTCCCTTATTCATCATGAAGCGGCCAATCATCCGTCCTGAAGGGCGACGCGGGCAGTCCCTCTTTATTCATGAGCGTCGCCCCGGTCCAATCGGTCCAATCATAGCGGACCGCTTTGGGATCGCGGATCGAATCAGCTCGGACAACAACTGTATCGCCGTCAATTTCAGCCTGTGCTTCGACAAAATTCTGATCCTCACCGGCGATGACAAAGTCTCCCAGCTTCCCGTTGCGCGCCGTCAGGCCGGATCCAGTATGCGTGAAGCCAATACGTATTTTGTTTCCTTCGATACGTACTTGCTGCGGATCAAACAGTGGGCCGGAATAAACAACTGGTTTCTTATATTCGAGGGTCAGAGCAGCTGTGGCCATGCGGCGTCCGACCGGCGGTTTCTGGGGAAAATGCTTCAGTTCCGGATCAGCGTCATTGCGCAAATCCGATGTTACGATCACAGCTGTATGGGGAACTTCTCGAGTCGTCATCAGTTGCGCCTCGCGAATCAGCATAAAGCCGGGTTTCATGAAATCCCATTTCAATGTTGGCTCTTCGGCGAAGATAAAGGGCAGGTCATCCTGCTTCCATGCCCGGCGCCAACATTGAATCAGATAGGGAAACAGCCGCCGGTATTCGTACGCCCGTTCCACCGGTTTTGCATTGCTCAATCCCTGCCACCAGATCACGCCGCGAATGGAAAAGGGAGTGAGCGGATGAATCATGCCGTTATACATTAATGCGGGGATTTCGCGGGTGTGCGGGACGTCGGGCAAAGAGGGCCTTTCTTTTATTTTTCCCGCGAGGAACTGCTGATTCGCCTCGATTTTTTCCTTGCGGATCTTCAGCCATTTAAATCCCGCTTCAACCGTATCCGTTTTGATTTCCGGAAATTTCCCGGCGATCTCATCGAGATTGCGCGTGTAGTAAGCGAAATCCGGATTCTGCTCCAGGTCGGATCGGCTCAACCATGCTTCAGCGCTTGTGGAGCCGACGGCCGCCTGAATCAGCCCCACAGGAACATCGTTCAACTCTTCGCGGAGTTTTTTGCCGAATGCGTAACCGACACATGAAAACATCGTAACGGAGTCCGGTGACGAAACCGCCCATTTCCCGACGACATCCTCCTGCGGCAGGTACGCAGGGCGTTCCGATATCCGGATCAGGCGCAGCAGATTGTCTTCGGATGACGCGATTGCCTCTGCGGCCCCCGTGCCGTCTCTAACCGGAATATTCATATTCGACTGCCCGCCGATAACCCATACATCACCGACAACTACATTGCTGATTGCCGATTTTTGATTACCGATTGAAGAAACGAGTACCATATCGCGCGGTTCAGCCGATGCCGGCATTGGGTCAAGCTGTACCTGCCACTTGCCATCGTCACCTGCCACTGTGGTTTTCTCCTGTCCGGCAAACGTGACCGTCACTTTTTCACCGGACTTCGCCCAGCCCCAAACCGGTATGGCCTTCTCTCTCTGCAACACCATGTGATCCGAAAACCAGCCGGGAAATCTCAGCGCATCCGCCGGATGCGCCGCGATTGCGGGATAAGCCAGCGTTACCAGCATGGCCGATAGAATCATCAGTTTTTTCATAAAAACCGCCAAAAAAAAGCGGCGCAATAACGCCGCCTTTACAGGGTTATCGGAAACATTATTTGCGGTAGCGGCGCAATATAACGGCAACAATGCCGCCTAACCCCAGCATGCCGATTGTGGCAGGTTCGGGGATTGCAATGGCCTGGAAGTCATTAAACTGAATGTTGGTCTGTGCCGTATTCCCTGTGCCCGCACGGGTCGCATTGATGTAGAGCCCGACAGCCTGTACATCGTTCAGAGTAATCGTAGACGCTGTGTCGCCGACCGTATAGCTGCCGTCCGTGGAAACGGTTCGCCACGATACCGTTGAAGGGTCAATCGAAAAAACCCCGGCGATCGCGTCGGTTTTGTTCGAATTGGACACATAATAGGTTCCGCCCTGCTTAACTACAAAACGGAAATCGCGGGTTGTTGCCGAAATCGTCGTAAGATTGACCGACAGTAAACTTCCCGCCGAAAAGACGACAGTCTGCAAATCTGTCCCGTTCAGGAAATCAGCCTTATTCCAGAGAAAAATTCCTTTAGCCGATGTCGAATAACTGGCAGTGGTGGAGGGATAAACCTGTACCTGCATCACTCGGGTGGTTCCTAAATGACGCAGGGCCGGAGCATATGTAAAAGGAGAACTCCACGTGGTCACCATTCCGCCGTACATTCTGTCGTTTGATCCGCCACCGCTTGCAATTAAAGCGATCGAATCAGAAAAGTTCCATGTATCTCCGGTGGTCGTATCACTATTCGCCGCACGGGCGTTAACAGTCACCCCCGGATCCGCCGGCGTGAAATCAACGATCAACGCCGCCGATGCGCTCAGCGCCGTGAAAAGAACCGCCAATAAACCTATCGCTGCTATCGCTATTTTTTTCATCTCTTTATCTCCTTCCTGTTGTTTAACCCAAATAAGCTGAAAATCTCCGTTCTCAGCTACCTAATAAAATTAAACAACTTAAGCCTGATTGAGTCAACATAAAAATCATTTTTGATACTTTTATTTTAAAATATCGCCTCAAATCCCGAAGTTTTTCAAATTTGTGTTTATATATAACTATAATTTGATATTAAGTATTTATGTCCAAACCTTCTATAAAAACCGATTATCTGACCCGATACATTCTTGATGCCATCGGGCGCGGCGACTATATCCACTCTGCTTTTCCCAGCGAACGATCGCTGGCCGAGGAAACCGGAATGAGTCTGACAACCGTGCGCAGAGCGGTCATCAATTGCATTGAAAAGGGCGTCCTGACGCGCAACAAAACCTCAGGACAACCGGAAGTGTGTCCAATATATCTGAAGCAGAACAGGTTTGAAAAGCATGTGGCCGTCATTCTTCCTGGCATTCTCTCACAAGGCACGGCCGAGTGGTACAGTCCGATTGAAAATGTCTGCGCAAGAAACCGCTTTAGCATCACGATGATCAGCTATCATGGTAAAGACGATCCGACACTGATCAAACATCTGAACGGCCCCTACGACCTGATCTTTTTCTTCTCGCCATCCGACCCGCAGCCTCTGCTGCTCAAGCAAATGAAAAAAAATGCAGACCACCTGATTACATTTTTTCACGACTTCACAGACTTTGGAATCACCACCCTCTGTGACCCACCACGAAGATTAACTCACAAAGCACTCAGCCATCTCACGCAACGCAGCTGTAAAACAATCGACTGCCTAAACGCAGGCCTTCTGCCCAACCGGATGATTGAAAATCAGATCGCCGCTTGGCGTGCTTTTCTCAAAAAAACCACGTGTAGCGGCACGCTGATCGACTGCAACCGCGATGCTATCAGTCCGCATTATGAGCTGGCCCGTACCGGCATTTGCGACTATATACGGAACAATCGCCTTCCCGATGCCATTCTTTGCACCACCGGACTGGCTGCATTCGGGGCCGTTCGCGGGCTGGCCGACTGTTCCCTACGCGTCGGTCTGGATATAAAAATCCTCGCCATCAGCAGCAATCCCCTCCTGAAAAACATGACACCTTCCATCACCAGCATGGAACCGCCCCCGAAAGAGGCTTTGATTGAACAGGCGTTTAAAACGCGGCGGCCTCTCCGGATTGAATATCAGGAAGCAAAACTTTTTATCGGCGAATCCACCGAATTGTTTCCGCGAATCACCCCGGCAAAGACCACATCCTTGACACCGTACTGTTCAGCCAAACTTTGAAACAAACCGTTCGATGCGGGTCATGGCTTCTTTGATGTCGTCGAGCGCGGTGGCGTAGCAGCAGCGGACACTCCCCTGCCCGCAAGCACCAAATGCCGTACCAGGTACGACGGCGACGTTTTCTTCTTCGAGCAATTTCATGGCGAAGTCGTAGGAGGAAAGTCCAAATTTCCCAATGCTTGGAAACATATAGAAAGCCCCACCAGGCAGAAGACATTCTATTCCCATTTCCTGGAAGGCCGCGTGCATGTAGTTACGACGGACACAATAGCTGTCGCGCATTTCCGCGATGTCGCGCTCTGGATCGCGCAGTGCTTCGATAGCAGCTTTCTGGCTGAGAATCGGTGCGCAAAGCATGGTGTACTGATGAATTTTCATCATGGCTTCAGTCAGCTCCGGCGGTGCGCAGGAGAATCCCATACGAAAACCGGTCATGGCCCAAGCTTTGGAAAAACCATGCAGGTAAACGGTACGTTCTTTCATACCGGGCACCGACAAAAGACTGACGTGCTGTTGATCGTATGTCAGTTCACCATATATTTCGTCGGTGAGTACAATCAGATCGTGCTCAATAGCAAACGATGCAATCTCTTCGACCTCTGCGCGCGAAAGCACCGCTCCAGTCGGATTGGTTGGAAAATTGAGCATAAGCAATTTGGTCTTCTTCGTGACCTTCGCTTCAAGTTGAGCGCGAGTGGGCTTGAAACCATTCTCCGCCGAGGTCTCTACCTTGACGGGGACACCGTGCGCAAAAATCACTACGGGACTATAGGAAACATAACAGGGTTCGTGATAGAGCACTTCATCGCCGGGTTCAATTAACGCCCGAACCGCGAGATCCATCGCCTCGCTGACGCCAACGGCAATTAGAATTTCGTTCTCCGGATTATAGTCGACGCCCGTGATTTTTTTCACATAACCGGAAATCTCTTTACGCAGAGAAAGCAGACCGAGGTTCGAGGTATAGTTGGTAACCCCCTGCTCCAAGGCTGTGATGGCGGCTTCGCGGATATGCCACGGCGTGACAAAATCCGGCTCGCCGACGCCCAGACTAATCACGTCGGCACGAGAGCTAACGATATCGAAAAAGTCGCGGATGCCGGAGCGCGGGATATCGCGCACATGGCTAGCGATTCGATTACGCAGAGATTTGGGGTCGTTCGTTTTCATCGGAGCCACGCATCAGGACATCATTTTTCTTATAGGCTTTAAGCATAAAGTGGGTCGCGGTACCGACCACGCCGCCCAACGGGGAAAGCTTTTCGCTAACAAAGCTGGCCACTTCGTTCAGCGTTTTTCCACTGACGAAAAGAAGCAAATCGTAACCGCCGGACATCAGGAAGGCGGAACGAACTTCGGGAAAGCGGCTGATCCGCTCGGCGATCCGGTTAAACCCGCCCTCGCGTTCAGCCGTAAGTCGCACTTCGATAACGGCCGTAACTGGTGCGTCGTTAAGTTTATCTTCATTAATAATGGCCTGATAGCCCTGAATAATGCCTGCTTTTTCGTAGGCCTCGATCCGCGCTTTAACATCAGCTACGGTGGTACCGAGCAGTTTAGCCAGATTTTCCGGACTCTCTTTGGCGTTATTTTTTAGCTGTTTAAGCAGTTCGTCCATATTCTTCTCCCGTGTTGGAAAGCCTGCTTTATAAACAGTTTCCCCATGGCCTGCAATGCTATTGCGCCAGCCTGTTGAGCCCAGCTTAAGGAGCAGAATCAAAATTCACGATGGCAGTGGCGGCTGGCGCAGTTCGTTCAGGAATTTATTGTGTTTGGCTGTTGCCGTTTTGATGGCCTTTTCAATGTCCACCAGCTTCTCATTGATTGCTTCCAGATCGATCTCCTCCTCGGCAATCGCGGTACTGATGTAGCGGGAGATGTTGAGATTGAAGCCCTCCTCAGCGATGCGTTCCATCGAGATGCGCTTGGAATAACGATCCTCTTCCTTGCGGAATTGGTAGGTGGCGATGATCTTGGCGATGTGCGCTTCTGTGAGGCGATTCTGGCGTTTGCCTTTCTCGAAGTGTTCGGCAGCATTGATGAAAAGCACGTCGTCCGGCTTCTTGCACTTTTTCAGCACGAGGATGCAGACCGGAATGCCGGTGGAGTAGAACAGGTTGGCGGGCAAACCGATGACAGTGTCGATGTGACCGTCTTTGAGCAGTTTGGTGCGGATGCGCTCTTCGGCACCGCCACGGAAGAGCACCCCGTGGGGCAGGATGATGGCCATTACGCCCTCATCTTTGAGGTAGTGGAAGCCGTGGAGGAGAAAGGCGAAGTCGGCGGCGGATTTTGGGGCGAGGCCATGGTTCTTGAAACGCACGTCATCACCCAGGGCGTCGGTCGGCTCCCAGCGGTAGCTGAAGGGCGGATTGGCGACGATGGCGTCGAAGCTGGGTTTCTTCGCCGGGTTCTGTTCCCGCAACGTGTCCCACTCGTTTGTCAGGGTGTCGCCGTGGAAGATTTCGAACTCAGCATCCTTCACCCCGTGCAGTAGCATGTTCATGCGGGCAAGGTTGTAGGTGGTGATGTTTTTTTCCTGACCGTAGATTTTGCCGATGCCTTGCGGTCCCATGCGTTTGCGCACGTTGAGGAGAAGTGAGCCGGAGCCACAAGCGAAGTCCAGCACGGTGTCCAAGCGCTTCTTTGGGCCGGTTTTCGGCTCCTGGCTGTCGAGGGTGACGATGGCGGAGAGGATGTCGGAAATTTGCTGCGGGGTGTAGAACTCGCCCGCCTTTTTGCCGGACCCGGCGGCAAACTGGCCAATTAGGTATTCATAGGCATCGCCCAGTGCGTCGATGTCCGCGGAGAACTCCGCCAGCCCTTCGGCGATCTTCTGGATGATGGTGCAGAGCTTGGCACTCCGGTCTTCATACTTCTTGCCCAGCTTGGGGGAACTCAGGTCGATCTCGGAGAACAGCCCTTGGAATGTGCTCTCAAAGGATTCCGTCTCGATGTATTTGAATCCCGCTTGCAGCGTGTTCAGCAGCTCCGCATTCTGGGTGCGG
Organism: Kiritimatiellales bacterium; assembly: GCA_038213895.1. Classification (GTDB taxonomy): domain Bacteria; phylum Verrucomicrobiota; class Kiritimatiellia; order Kiritimatiellales; family Tichowtungiaceae; genus Tichowtungia. The sequence goes on from JBBQSL010000006.1 coordinate 39,329, forward strand.
GCAAGGTTGGCGATGCTGTTCCAGAGGTGCCCAGGTTAGATGACATAGTGCACCTTGCGCCGCATCTGCTTCTCGAAGGCCGGAATGTCATCCACGTTGTTCGCATACCACAGTGCCAGCGGCACCTTGCGGGCATCCCTACCCACATCCGGGTAATCCCGTCCCAGCTCCTTCTTCGCCGCCGTTTCGTAATTGTCGGAC